>CACZOE010000193.1 GCA_902782695.1 uncultured Lachnospiraceae bacterium
GATGAGGTTTATGTGGCACAGGTAGGTGAAAGTGGAAGTGCTATTATTGGTAATGAAAGGACAGAATCAACAGGAACAACTTATTCATTTAAGAATAATACTAGTGCTACCAGCGGAAAGTATCTGATAACTTATAAAGATAATATTGCATATGATGTGGGTGGACAAAGTGCTAAGAAATTATTCATTAGTGATATCGTTCTTTCGAGTGATAGTGATTGGGAATCATCAAAAGCTGGTATAGAGAATAATGGATATACACTTTTTAACTATAATTTTAACGATAATAATAAAAACAGTCCGTATATTTTTCTTGGTTATAAATACACAAATAATCCTAAAGATGCAATTACCGATATGATTATTGCCATGGACATTTATCCGGTATCTAGCTTTACCTATAATGGAAAAACCTATTATCGTACTTCCACTAGAGGTGGTGACGGGTTTTATGATAGCTTTGGCGATTTGAATTACGGCTGCAAAAAGCATAATCATAGCCTTTACCTTTATTATACAAAAGATAAAGACCCTCAAGGTTATTCAACATTACTGGAAGGCTTTATATGGCATGTGGGTTCAGGTTCTCATACTGAAAATACTGTGGGTGGTTTTAAAGGCAAGGATTCCAATTCAGCTGTATATGCTTTTACGTCAAATAATATAGATGGGTCATGGAATAACCTTAATCTTAATGACGGTACAGATGGAAACATTCTATATTTGGACATGGAAAGAACAAATCTTGCAATATCAAATGTGGAAGGAACAGTCAATAAAGCAGCTAATCCGGATCCAGTCAATAATGCATCTATGAATAAGACTGCCGGTGGAAACTTTGATGGAAATGAAGAAGGAAAGAAATCGCAGTTTGCTATGGTTAGCAGTACTTCTACCGGTGGGCTGAGTCTCAGTGTAATAGATGCTGTTAATAATCATGCAAGTAAATCGAAGATACTTACATCTTCAATTCCTGTAACAGATAACATGAACGATTTTTTAAACACTGCTGGTATAAATGGTCAGACTTATGATCCAAATACACTTATGACAATAGCATCAATGGGTATTGTTACAGGTGATTTTGATGGTAACGGAATTGATGAAATTGCTGTATATAATCCAGGTTCATCTACAGGTGAACGTATTGAGGTTTATTCGCTGAAAACATCACCTTCAAAATGTGATATATATGATATGTCCAGCTGGGAAATAAAAACTTCTATAGCAACATCTGGTAAAGGTATAGTTTCCCTTGATGCGGGTGATGTTAATCAGGATGGTATTGATGATCTTGTAGTAGGATGTGATTCAGAGGTTACTGTTTATAGTGGAGCAGGTACATCTGCGCTCAGCAAAAAAACTGATATCGATCTGACCTTCGGCGGAAGTGTGAAGGAGGATGTAATTGATCCATCAGTAACGGTATTCCGTGAAAAGGTTGCCGGAAAGATGAATACTTATCTTGGTATTCTTACTAAGTCAAATCAGGCAACCCAAATGCGTACAGTGAACGGATACCTGAATGTGTTGAAGTATGATGGGGAAAAGAAAAAGTATGAGATGATTGCAGGTACAACTATGTATCTTGACAGTGTCTTTACCAGTTCGAATCCGAATAATACTTCAAATATCTATCCTAATTATTGTATGTTGCGGCTTCCACTGGAGCTTTACTATGTAAATCATAGGTTTATAACGCCTTACATGAGTCAAACTAATTTGGCTCCAATTCTATTCAGTGAAGGAACACTAAGTAAGAAGGATTATGTATATCATGCTTCTTATCAGAAGAGTACCCAGTATGGTGTATCATCGAAATACGCTGATACCATACCATATGATTTTCAGGTGGCAGACTTAAATGGCACAGGAATTCAGACCGTTTTTTATAAAGTTTATTATACCGCACTTACGAATTTCAAAGATGAAACCTATTGGGCACTCCTGGACAAGGGTAGTTATCTTGGAGCAGTATCTCCAGGAACCAATGGGGCAAGAATGTCGTTAGGATTTTCATCGGCATCAGATAAAGGTGTTGTCTATGCTGTTCTTAACACTGATGATGATACAGCATATATGAATTATACAGGAAAGCATTATTTTGAATATTCAGATCCGGAGGTACTGGCAGTTCTTGCATCACCTCCATACTTTAAGGATCTTCTGGCAAATGATGATCTTTCAGGTAATTATGCAGAGTCAACTACTTCTTATGGAAAGTCTGAAGGAAGTGGAGACAGCATATCAGCTTCTGCAACTATTTCGGCCGGAGTATACACAAAGGTTGAACAGGAAGTCAGTATACTTGGAATTGGAAATGTAGCTCAGTTTGAGACAGAGCTTTCTGTATCAGCAAGCTTTACTACGGAATATGAGCAGGCCAGCCAGATAGAGTACTCAGTAGCTTATTCAACAAGCTCGGGTGCTGATGCAGTTGTATTCTATTCAATACCTACTGAAATATATGAGTATGAAACAACTTATGTAGATAAAAAGACTGGAAAGAATACTACTTATAAAAAACAGATGTATTTCCCTAAAGAGCCATGTGTATCTACTATTGAACTGGATAAATACAAGGCTATCAGGGAAAACTATAGTGAACTCCCTGAAATCGGTGAGGGTATCCTGGATCATAAGCTCGGATTCCCTGAGACCTATCCAACAAGCTCAGGAAAGTATAAGAAGGTAAAAGAGTTTAAGGGTAACTGGATGTCAGTTGATTTTACCAATGCAGGAGGCGGTATAACACAGGAACAGTCTATTGCAATGAGTAAAGAATCAGAAACAGCATTCTCAGCAGGTGTCGAGATGTCATTCTCATCCGGCGGAGGTGCAGGTGGAGTTTCAGTAGGATATACAGTGGGTTCCGATATTGAAGCAGGTTATGCAATGACTTCAACCTCAGGTAACTCCTATACAGCTACTATGCAGAATATGCCTGCTGAAGCAGAGGAATATGGTTATGGAATGTCATGGAAGCTTTTTGCACATGAAGGTTCCTATGTAAATAAAAATGGAAGTACAGTTAAGTTCCCTGTAGTTGACTATCTGGTTACAGATGTTATGGCACCACCAAGTGTTCCGGAAGAATTCCGTCAGGATTATCTTGCTTCAACACAAAATAGTATCGCATTAGAGTGGGAGTATGAGAATCCTAAGCAGGCAGAGAGCTTCAACGTATATAGAGTAACCAACATAAATGGAAGAAAGACTTCTATACTTGCTGGAGTTGTTGGAACAGATGCTGGTGTAGAAGAAGATGGTATTTATAAATATACCTTTACGGATGATGGAACAAATGATGATGGTAGCAGCATTATACTTGAACCAGGCGTAGCTTATGGTTATTACATTGAGGCTACAAGAGGTCTTGATGCACCTCCATCACTGTCTATGCCAAGTGAAACTATTTCAGCCTATACTCGTTCTGATGCAGAGTATCCGGTTATATCTCTTAAGGGAATTACAGATAACAAGCTTACCATATTCCCTGACAGATCATACGATATTGAAGTAAAGGTTGATAACAAGGAGAACTTCCGCCAGATATCATATCAGTGGCAGAAGTATGATTACAAGAAGGGCTGGACTGAAGTAAAGGGACATAAGTCGAATGTATTTAGTATAGATGAAGCTACTGCAGATATGGCTGGTGAGTACAGATGTTGTATAGATGCGGTATTCTATAACAAGGATCTCCAGAGACAGACAGTAGTTAGTACTTATACTGATACAATGACTATTTCATACAAGATGCGTTCAGTTGACGTTGTTTCTATGTCAGCTACAAGCAAAGACAAGAAACCTGAGGTAGAAGTTACATTTAAGCCAACAAATCCTGCATGCCTTGTAACTCCAAGTGGAAGTGTAAAGATCATACTTGAGAAGGATGCAGTTCAGAAGGTATTTAATGCAGAGCTGAAGGCTGGAGCAGGTCAGACTGCTACAGCGAAACTTTCAGATGCAGGAGTACTTGAGGATGGTAACTATAAGGTTACAGTATTCTATGGTGGTGATGATATATTTGGATCATATACCTGTGATGTTCAGAATATGATCATAGGTGAGAATGCTATCTATCCTGTAATTACAAATGTAAATGGCAAGATTACTAATACCTTTAATTATGGCGATACAATGAGAATCGATTTCTATCGTTATACAAAGGATGCAACTGGAGCTACTGTAGAAGAAAAACTTGTTGATAAAACAAATGAAGGAGGCTTCAGTCAAAAACTTCTCAAGGTTCCTGGAACATATAATGATACGATTTCTGTAAGTCTTGAAGGTGTTACTGGACAGAAAACATTTAACTACAGCTACACAGTTCAGAAGCGTCCAATTGAAATAGGTATCTCAAAGAAGCTTCTTTCAGTTGGTGATGTAGCAGGTAAGCTACCAGTACCTGTTCTTATGGAAGACAGTTATCTGGCAGATTCTAAAGACTCTCTTAGTGATCTTGTATCACTTAAGTTTATGAATGCTACAAAAACTCAGTACGTAACTCTGGATAATAGTACACCGGCAGGTACATATTATGCTGAACTTACAGCTAAGAATACAGAGAAGGCTAAGTGCTATGATATGGATCTTTTCTCTTCAGAGATAAAGATTGGTGCAAAGCAATATAGTGTAAAGATTGAGGCAGAAAAATGTGATGGTAACGAAGCCGGAACAATAATTATGTCAAAGCCGGAAGAGATAAATGATATCAAGAGTACAACTCTGTCTTACGAAGCCGGAACAAAGCTGAAGCTTAGAACTAAGGCTAAGACAGGTTATGTATTTGATCACTGGGAAATCAAAGAGGGTAGCGAAACTACAAAATCTACAGAAAGTATCCTGGTAAGAAATGTCCTTCCGACTAGTACAACTATTAAGGCTGTATTTGTATCAAACAACTATAAAGTAACTATAGATAATAGCAAGAGTAATGGTGGCGAGGTAAAACTCCCTGAAGGCTTTGAAAGTGGTAAGGAGTATCAGGTTGGAACAGTACTCAGATTTGCTGAATTAGAGGGTGAGGATGTTGTACCTGATTACTGGGTTAAGGTTATAGGCAGCAGAACTTCATTTGTAAATGGTGCAGAACTCACACTTACGGTTCCAGAGGCAGATGTAACCTTATATCCTGTATTCCAGGGAAGACCTTGCAAGATGGAAATTGGTGATGGAATAATCGCTGAATATACTTATGTAGATGATCAGGATGATACCGTTACCAAGAAGGTAAAAGATGGCGAAACCGTTCCAAAGGGTACTGAGGTACAGTTAAACGTTGGCAATGGTTACGCACATTATATGTGGTTCGTAAATGATAAAGAAATCGATAGAAACAAGGCTACAAGCTTCGTAGTAGCCGGTGATTCAAAGATCGAGCTTCGTCCGATTGAAGTTGCTAACAAGCCGGCTCCAGAGATTAAGGCTGATGCCAAGGCAGCAAAGGTTAGTGATGTCAGACTTCCGGCTAACTGGGAGTGGGATGCTGCAGACCAGGGTAAGGAAGTGACTTCTGATAAGACTGTTGAGGCTAAGGCTGTATACACAGGAGCTGATAAGGATGAGTATGAGAATACTACTGTAGTTATAACAATTACTAAGGATGTAGTAGTAACACCAACACCTACAGCTTCTCCAGTAGTTAAGCCTACAACTGCACCAACTGCTGAGCCAACAAAGACTCCTACAGAGGAGCCAACAGCTGCACCTACAGAGGAGCCAACAAGTGCACCTACAGAGGCACCGACTGCTGCTCCTACAGCAACACCGACAGTTACAGCAACACCTACACCAAAGGTTGAAGAACAGCCTGTTGTTGAAGAAGGCGCAGGAACTATTTCAGCTGACGGTACAAAGCTTGCTGACGAAGACGGAACTGTATATCTTGTAAGTGATAAGCTTACTGTTGATCAGCTCGCAGCTGGAGCTTTAGTAGCAGATAAGGCATCAGGTGGTAAATACAAGATCACTAAGGTTAACAAGAAAGGCGACTTTGTAACTGGTGGAACAGTAGCTTATGTGAAGATGTATAATAAGAACAGTTCATCAGCAAATGTCAAGGATACAGTTACATTAAGCGGCGTAAGCTTCAAGATTACAGAAGTAGGTAACAATGCCTTTAAGGGTCGCACAAAGCTTACAAAAGTTACAATCGGAAAGAATGTAACAAAGATAGGCAAGAATGCATTTAACGGATGTAAGAGTCTGAAGACTGTTACAGTTAAGGCAAAAGACCTTAAGAAGGTAGGAAGTAAAGCTTTCAAGGGAATAAATGCAAAAGCTAAGTTCAAGCTTCCAAAGAAGAAGCTGAGCAAGTATAGATCAATGATAAAGAAAGCTGGAGCACCAAAGAAGGCTGTTTATACTAAATAAACTATACTTACTATTCATAACGGGTTGATTCCATTACGGAACCAACCCGTTATTTCCATTTTTTTCAAAGTTTTTTTGTATTTTTTTAAGGGAATATGTGTGATAGAATAGGTGGGTAAGTCATATAAGAAAAGGATAAAAAAATGGGTGAAATAAAGTATATAACAGTAACCGGCGCACGTGAGCACAATCTTAAGGATGTAAATGTGACACTGCCGAGAAATAAATTTATAGTTTTTACGGGACTTTCAGGTTCAGGAAAATCCTCTCTTGCATTTGACACCATCTATGCTGAAGGGCAGCGAAGATATATGGAGTCTCTATCTTCCTATGCGAGACAGTTCCTTGGACAGGCAGAAAAACCGGACGTAGATAAAATAGAAGGTCTTTCGCCAGCCATATCCATCGACCAGAAGTCCACAAATAAGAACCCACGTTCTACTGTGGGAACTGTAACAGAAATATACGATTACCTCAGACTGCTCTTTGCCAGAATCGGTGTTCCACATTGTCCAAACTGTGGAAGAGTTATAGAGAGACAGACTGTGGATCAGATGGTAGACCACATCATGGAACTGCCGGAAAAAACTAAATTCCAGGTTATGGCACCTGTTGTCAGAGGACGTAAGGGAACCCATGAGAAGCTTCTTCAGAGAGCAAAAAAGAGTGGGTTCGTACGTGTGATTGTGGATGGTAATCAGTATACCCTGGATGAAGAAATAAAGCTTGATAAGAATATCAAACATAATATAGCAATCGTAGTAGACAGACTAGTGATCAAGGAAGGGATAGAGAAACGTCTGTCCGGATCTCTTGAGACTGCTCTGGCGCAGGCGGAAGGCATAGTGGAAATAGAAGTGATAGATGGAGAAACATACACCTACTCAGACAGCTTCTCCTGTCCGTACTGCAACATTTCCATAGATGAGATAGAACCAAGGTCCTTCTCCTTTAACAATCCTTTCGGTGCCTGCCCTGCCTGTACAGGTATAGGTTTTGAAAGAAGACTGGATGAGGATCTGATGATACCGGACAAGGGAAGAACACTAAATGAAGGAGCTATAGCAGTTCCGGGATGGGCATCCAGTGGTGATGCAAAATCCTTTACCCATAGTGTTCTGGAGGCTCTTGCTGATGCATACGACTTCTCTCTGGATGTGCCATATAGAGATCTTCCTGAAAGTGCAAAGAAGGTAATCCTTTATGGAACAAAAGGTAAAAGAGTTACCATGCACTATCAGAGTCAGAGAACCAGAAGAAATACATTTACCCATCCTTTTGAAGGTCTTATCGCAAATGTAGAAGAACGTTATAAATATACTGGGTCAGAGGAAATGAGGTCAGAGTATGAGTCCTACATGACCTACACTCCTTGTGCGGTTTGTGGAGGAAAAAGACTTAAAGCTACCTCACTTGCCGTAACAGTAGGTGATAAAAATATCTATGACATGACAGAAATGCCTATAGATGAACTTTCCGAATTTGTGGGGGGAATGACCCTCACAAAGAGACAGGAAATGATAGGAAAGGACATTCTGAAAGAAATAAGAGCCAGACTCAAATTCATGGTGGATGTGGGACTGAGCTATCTATGTCTCAGCCGTGCAACCGCATCACTCTCCGGTGGAGAGGCACAGCGAATAAGACTGGCAACTCAGATAGGATCAGGACTGGTGGGCGTCACTTACATTCTCGATGAACCATCCATCGGACTTCATCAGAGAGATAATGATAAACTCATCGCATCCCTGAAGAGACTGCAGAGTCTGGGAAATACACTTATAGTCGTGGAGCATGATGAGGATACTATGCGCTCAGCTGACTATATAGTTGATATAGGTCCAAGAGCCGGAGTTCATGGCGGCGAGATAGTTGCCGAAGGAACCATCAAGGACATAATAGAAAACGAAAGATCTATTACAGGTCAGTACCTGAGTGGTGAGCAGATAATACCTGTTCCTGAAGAGAGACGGAAGCCAACAGGCTGGCTGACTGTTAAAGGAGCCAGGGAGAATAACCTGAAAAATATCGATGTGAAGATTCCGCTGGGGATTTTTACAGTGGTTACAGGAGTATCCGGTTCAGGTAAGAGCTCACTTATAAATGAGATACTAAAAAAGAGACTTCTCAGAGAACTGAACCGTGCCCGCATCAAGCCTGGCAAGCATGATGATATCATCGGATATGATGTTCTGGATAAAGTCATCGATATTGATCAGTCACCAATAGGACGTACACCGCGTTCAAATCCTGCCACCTATACAGGAGTATTTGATCTCATCAGAGGTCTGTTTGCAGAGACAAAAGACGCTAAAATGATGGGCTACAACAAGGGAAGGTTTTCCTTCAATGTGTCCGGAGGTAGGTGTGAGGCCTGCAAGGGTGATGGTATCAATAAGATAGAGATGCATTTCCTGCCGGATATCTATGTGCCTTGTGAAGTTTGCGATGGTAAAAGATATAATCGTGAAACGCTAGAAGTCAGATACAAAGGTAAAAATATATTTGAAGTGCTGGATATGTCAGTGGATGAGGCCTGCGATTTCTTCGAAGCTGTGCCATCCATATATAGAAAGATAAAAACTCTTCAGGAAGTCGGACTCGGCTACATCAAGCTGGGACAGCCTTCCACCACCCTTTCAGGAGGAGAAGCACAGCGTATCAAGCTGGCTACAGAGCTGTCAAAGAGAAGCACGGGAAATACCATCTACATTCTTGATGAGCCTACTACCGGACTTCATTTTGATGACGTGAAGAAACTACTTATGATCCTTCAGAAGTTTGCTGATGGCGGTAATACAGTTATTGTTATCGAGCATAACATGGATGTGATAAAGCAGGCGGACTATATAATCGATATGGGTCCGGAGGGCGGCACCGGAGGCGGTACAGTGATCGCTGAAGGCACCCCGGAAGAAATCGCCAGAAAGAGAAAATCCTACACCGGACAATACCTTAAGAAGTACCTGAGGTAAGTTCCTCAAAAGTATA
>CACZOE010000194.1 GCA_902782695.1 uncultured Lachnospiraceae bacterium
AGAAGGAAGTAACAAATCTTCTGGATAGCGATAAGCATAGTACTGATGAAAGATATATGATTAGTGCCACCGGGAGGCTGTATTATAACATAACTCATTCGGGAAATTATGTGGCAGTTGCAGTGTCAGGACAGCCTGTGGGGCTGGACCTGGAAACTAAAGAAGATAAAGATTTCAGAGTTACCGGAAGGATGTTTACTGAAGCAGAAAAGCAGTATGTAAATAATGACCAGGACAGATTCCGGAATGTATGGACTATAAAGGAGAGCTTCCTTAAATGTACAGGGGAAGGAATAAGGGTTCCTCTCAACAGTTTCTCCATGGATATGGAGAGTGGAAGTGACATTTCCGGTGATCAGGGATATGAGACTTATAGGTATAGATTATGCTCGTTGGGGTATGATATGGCCGGTAAAGACTACTACACCGCTGTAGCTACACTTTGTCCGGGAGAGTGCAGTTTGTCCATATGTTCATTAAATCCAAACATTAAGCTTGACATTGAGTGGGTAGAGGTGTTAATATAACACTTGCTGTACGAATCAGATAACTGATTTGTATGTAAAATGCGTTCTTAGCTCAGCTGGATAGAGCGTCTGGCTACGGACCAGAAGGTCGGGGGTTCGAATCCTCTAGGACGCACATTTATCTTAAGCCATAAATTTCTATTATAAGAAATTTGTGGCTTTTTTTTAGTTTTTTTGTGGCGATTGCTCCGGTTTTTTGATAAAATAAATCTATTAAAATTGAGTATAAAACTCATATTAGAATATCGGAGGAATAGATGGAGAAGAAAGAGGACATTCTGAGTGGTACACAGGAGCTTACTTTGAATGATCTGATGGAGGTTTACAGTTCAGACGAGGTTTATAAACAGGATGAGATAAAGATAGAATATACTGATAATCTCAGAACTCCTGATGTTATTCTTGCAGAAGAAAGAGCAAAAAAAGCTGAGGAGAAAAGAAGGAAGGCCGAGGAATCCGGAGACTATGACAGGGTCATTTCCAATTCTGATATTTTGCGCAGCATGGATCAGAAGCGGGCCGATGTAGATAAAACAGCTATATCGAAGGATTATTTCACAGATAAATACAACGGTTCATTTTATAAAGCAGGCAGCTGGTTTATAAAAATAGCTGCACTTGTGGTGGGTGTATTTATAGTGATGATCGTGGCATCCCTGCTTATTTCTCTTTATAACAAAACAAGCACAAAGAAAAAGAATGATATTACTCACCTGATGGATAGTGACGAAAAGGAACTGGAAAAGGTTTTAAAACTGGATTTTAAAGAAAGTGATTATTATACCAAGATGGTTCCGATGCTTACGAATGAGTCAGTTTCTGCAAAAGCAGATGGAGGACTTGCGGTCATTTATCTGGATGATAAGAGAGTAGGATTATTCTTTGATTCTTACAAATTTAAAGCCTTTGGCTATGGTATAGGCGATAAGTGTGATGATAAGTTTGAAAATCTGAAATATGATTATAATAAGCAGCATTTGGAGGAAAAAGGTCAGAGAACCGGTAATCGTGAGATATATTATCTCTATAGCACAAAATCAAATGACTGCGTTGTGATATCTATTGATAAAAGAAAAGGAATAGTCAGGGAAATGGGTTATTTCTATGATTATAAAACTGTTTTGGGGAAGTATTACTAGTGATTTATTGGTGACAGAGGGTTATAAAAAAGGAAAAAAGTATTGGGTAGCAGCGACATTAAATTAGCAGAAAGAGAAGGAATTATTGAAGCAGCAAGTTCTGATAGAGTTAAGCTGACTGTAACTGTTTTGATGTTCTTATTATGGCTGGGAATTATATTCACAACAGTGATGAAGTATACCATGGCAAGTGATATTCTTTCCCCGCTTATTGTGTTGTGCTCAGTATTAATTATTCTGAGATCCGGATACACCATAGGCAGATACTGGACTGTCACCAGATGGTTCATGCTTGGTGTAGCCATGTGGTTTGTAGCCGATGTGGTATGGCTGTTCAGGGAATATATTTTTCCTGGACATTATATACTTGATACTATTTCTGATAATCTCTATCTCGTTCCGGATTATATGTACCTGATTGGTATAGTAATGTATGCCAAATACAGATTTTATAGAAGAGATTTCCAGATGATACTGGCACATGTTTTTATCCTGTCTGTAATGGTCTTTATTATCCTGTCCAAGATACTTGATCTTTTCACTGTGCAAAGTATCAGATTTGATGCTGATGTGATAGACTCATGGATGTATTTCTATGCAACTCTTTTCACAATGGTCTCAATGATAATTATATGTTTTAAAACAGGCGTAAAGAAACACTCATTTTCATTTTATGGGATATCAGTTTTCCTCGCCATATTCAACATCCTTGAGTGTCGTTATACATTTTTGAAATTTATGGATAAAGAACCAGAGAGTGATCTTATGGATATCATCTATCTTCTTTGTATGATGGCCTACGGCATGATGTTTTCTATTCCGTCCCTGGGTTCTTTTGAAGTGTCGACAGGGGAGAGCAGCATGACAGGAAGTGGTGCTATAAACAAGCGCCGTAAAATGATGTACTGGATATTCTCAGCTATTCTGATAACCATATCTATAGTTTTATATGTGGTTAAATTTTTCTCAACAGCAAACATGTCCTATGCTATTACGGCTATTTTCGCATATATAGTTATATGTAAAACTATTCGGGAAAATGTACTTACAGACGAACTGCTTACAAGGCAGAAAAATGAGACCGCAAGACTTGAACAGATGGTGGCTGATAAAACCAGAGAACTGAGTGAGATGAATGATTATCTGCAGAAGATATCTAATACAGATGCTCTGACAGGTTTATATAACAGAAGATACGGTCTGGAATATTTTGCCAGACTTGTTAAGGAGCCAGAACATTATCCTATAGCTCTTTATTCACTGGATCTTAATTATTTCAAGCCGATCAATGATAATTATGGTCATGATATGGGTGATGTGGTTCTTAAGGAGGTTGGAAGACGACTTGCCGGACTTGGACAGGAAAGATGTACAGCTATAAGAATTGGTGGAGATGAATTTCTGGTAATATTCAGAAATGCATCAAATGATGCTGCAGTAAATAATATGGGTGCCCTTATATGTGAGAGAATGGATGAACCGATAGAAGCGGTAGCAGAAGATGAAGAAAAGGGCAGAAGAGAACATACATTTCAGATATCAGCAAGTATCGGAGTGGCATGTTTTCCATCAGATACGAATGATATGGAAACACTTTTCAAAATGGCAGATGATGCGCTTTATGCCATTAAACATACCCATGAGAAGAGTGCATTCCTATTATACAGAAATATACAAGAGGTAAACACAAAATGAACATCAACAAGAAAATTGCAGAAGAAATATCCGTAAAGGAGAGTCAGGTAGAGGCAGCAGTATTACTTCTCGATGAGGGGTGTACTGTTCCTTTTATTGCCAGGTACAGAAAGGAGAAAACAGGGGCGCTGACGGATGAGCAGCTTCGTAAATTGTCTGAGAGATTAACCTATCTTAGAAATCTGGAAGAGAAAAAACAGACAGTTATTACGAGTATTCAGGAACAGGAGAAAATGACCCCTGAACTGATGAAGGAGATAGAAGCTGCTGAAACGCTGGTAGCTCTTGAAGATATATATCGTCCCTACAGACCAAAGAGAAGAACCAGAGCAACTATCGCCAAAGAAGCAGGTCTGGAGCCTCTGGCAAATCTCATACTACTTCAGATGACAAACAAAACTCTGGAAGAAGAGGCTGGAAGTTATGTAAATCAGGAGAAGGGCATTGATTCAGTTGAAGCAGCCATTGCCGGAGCTTCAGATATCATAGCTGAAAGTATCAGTGATTCAGCTGATTACAGAACCTGGATCAGAGAAAAAACATTTAAGGAAGGTACTATCAAATCAGTAGCAAAGGATGCAGAAGCAAAAACCGTATACGAAACCTATTATGATTTTGAAGAGAAGGTTTCAAAAATCACCGGTTACAGAATACTTGCTATTAACCGTGGTGAGAAGGAAAAGGTTCTGACGGTAAAGATCACTGCACCTGAAACAGATATAGTAAACTATATAGAAAAAGAAATGATCACAGAGGATGTGATAAAGTCCGTAAAGCCTGTGAAGGACGAGTGTCTGATCAAAGAAGGAAAACCTGAAGAAACAGATATACCATGGACAGCACAGGTAATTGCAAATGCGATAATCGATTCTTATGACAGACTTATAGCTCCTGCCATTGAGAGAGACATACGTTCAGAACTTACTGAAAAAGCTGAGGATGGAGCTATCGAAGTTTTCGGAAAGAACCTTACCCAGCTGCTTATGCAGCCACCTATTTCCGGACAGACAGTTCTTGGCTGGGACCCCGCTTTCAGAACAGGCTGTAAGCTGGCTGTAGTTGATGCTACAGGAAAGGTTCTTGATACTGCTGTTATATATCCGACAGCACCTACGAATGAGAAAAAGATAGCTGATGCCAAGGCTGTACTTAAGAGATTCATCAAGAAATATGGAATAACACTTATATCCTGTGGAAACGGAACCGCATCAAGAGAGTCCGAGCAGATAATCGTAGAACTGCTTCATGAGATTCCTGAAAATGTAAGCTACATTATAACAAATGAAGCAGGTGCTTCTGTCTATAGTGCCAGCGAACTGGCTACAGAAGAGTTCCCTGAATTTGATGTTGGACAGCGTTCTGCTGCATCCATTGCAAGAAGAGTTCAGGACCCTCTTGCAGAGCTTGTTAAGATAGATCCAAAGTCCATCGGTGTTGGTCAGTATCAGCATGATATGAATCAGAAAAAACTGGGAGAAGCACTTGGTGGCGTTGTAGAAGCTGCAGTAAATAAAGTAGGTGTAGACCTGAATACAGCATCAGCTCCACTGCTGCAGTACATTTCCGGTATATCCAAACCGGTTGCCAAAAATATAGTTGCATATAGAGAGGAAAATGGAAGCTTTAAGGACAGAAAGGAACTGCTTAAGGTTCCGAAGCTGGGAGCAAAGGCATATGAGCAGTGTGCAGGTTTCCTTAGGATCATCGGAGGCAAGAACCCACTGGATGCAACAGCAGTACATCCGGAGAGTTACGAGGCAACTGAAATGCTTCTGAAGAAGCTGGATGTAAAGCTGGGTAAAAATGGAATAATGGGCGCTGAAATGAATATGGCTGAAATGGCAATGGGAAAGGATCCTGTAAGTCGTCTCAAGGGTATCACAGTAGGTGAAAAGAAGAAGCTGGCTACAGAACTTGGAGTCGGAGAAATGACTCTTAACGATATCATAGAAGAGCTTCTCAGACCAGGAAGAGATCCAAGAGAGGATATGCCGAAACCAATCCTTCGAAGCGATGTTATGGAGATGAAAGACCTGGAGGTCGGAATGGTTCTTAAAGGAACTGTCAGAAATGTAATCGACTTTGGTGCATTTGTGGATATCGGTGTACATCAGGATGGTCTCGTTCATATATCACAGCTGACCAACAAAAAGTTCATCAAGCATCCACTTGAGGTTGTCAGCGTTGGAGATATCGTAGAAGTAAAAATAATTAACGTAGATATGGAAAAGGGAAGAATAGGACTTTCCATGATTCTGTAGTATCCGGAAATGTCTTTTCCCTTTAATTAAGCAGTTAAATATGTTAGAATAAATAATCAGACAAACATGGGGGTATGCTATGGTAGAGAACAGACCGTTTGTGTCCTGGGAACTGATGAATTCTTTTATGATCGATGCATTTAAAGGCTATGGCGTGCCTGAAGAAGATGCAAAGATCTGTGCCGATGTGCTTCTGGAATCTGACAGAAGAGGAATTGAGAGTCATGGATGCAACAGATTTAAACCAATATATATTGACAGGATAGTTAAGGGAACTTTGCTTCCTGAAACTAAGATAGAGATATTAAAGGACACGCCTACCACTGTGGTTATGGATGCCCATGATGGAATGGGAATGGTGGCAAGTCATAAGATGATGGAAATGCTCATCGAAAAGGCTAAGACCTATGGTATGGCAGGAGGTGCCATCCGCAATTCCACACATTATGGAATAGCTGGTTACTGGACATCGATGGCTGCTAAAGAAGGAATGATAGGTATCACCGGAACCAATGCGCGTCCATCCATCGCTCCTACATTCGGAGTTGAAAATATGATGGGAACAAATCCACTTACATTTTCACTTCCAACAGATGAGGAGTTTGATTTCTGTCTGGACTGTGCAACTTCCATAGTTCAGAGAGGACGTATAGAGTACTATGCCAGAGAAGGAAAACCTACTCCGGCAGGTATGGTAATATCCGAATCAGGAGAGGCACTTACTGACAGCGAAGAGATACTTAAGGCGCTTGTTGATGGAACAGCTGCTCTTGCACCTCTGGGCGGAATAGGTGAAGAACTAGCCGGCTACAAGGGCTACGGCTATGCAGCTGTAGTTGAGATATTATCTGCGGCGCTTGCTGGCGGACAGTTTATGAAATCCCTCACCGGGGTTAATGAAGAAGGAAAACCTTCCATGTATCATCTGGGACATTTCTTTTTTGTAGTTGATCCTGATGCATTTATGGGAAGAGAAGAATTTAAAAAAATTGCAGGAGATATCTGCAGAGCTCTTCGTGCCTCAAAAAAGGCTCCGGGAGAAAGCAGAATATATACTGCAGGAGAAAAAGAATATGATATGTGGCTTTTCAGAAAGGACAAAGGAGTTCCTGTAGGGGAAGCCGTTCAGAAGGATATAATCAAGGTTCGTGATGAACTTGGACTTGATTATAAATTCCCTTTTGAAAAATGATTTTAGAAATATTTTAACAGGCAGGTATCGGTATGGGAACAGCACCGGAATACATAGAGGATTACCTCAGAATAATTAAAGAAGAACTTAAGGACAGATACAAGCTCACAGAAGAAGAGGCTGCCAAGGCAGTTTATAAGTCCGCAGTAAGAAGTATCCTTACTGGCAGTAACGAGGAAATGCGCAGATATCAGATGCATAAATCCATAGAGGAAACTGCACTTGATATTTACAGACAGTATAAAAATGTGGGATCCCGTGTATCTTCCAGAAACGGTGAAGAGGAAGTAAGTAAGATAATGCATGCTGATAATGGCTATACTTCCATGAGAAGAGTGCATAAGGAAAAGGTTTCTGTTCTTCAGGATATACCTCTGATGATGCTGTCCGATGATGACGATACTGAAGAAGAAACAAAGGACTCTCAGACTGGTGATGAGGCAGAAGTGAAGGAAGAAAACCAGAGCGAAGCACAGGATAAATACGAAGAGATTTCGGAAGAAGAAATGGAAGATAATCCAGAAGAAATATCAGAAGAATCTTCGGAAGAAAATCCGGAAGAGATTTCAGAAGAATCGGAAGATGATTCAGAAGATAATCCGGAGGAGAGCAAGGAAGAAGAGTCTAGCGAAAACGCGGATGATACTTCCGGTGAAGAGGGCGAAGAAGAATCTGATTCAGAGTAAATATACTCCGTATATGAAATACCAATTACGGATAAAAGGAGAAAAATGGAAGATAAGAGATACGCTGTACTGATTGACTCAGATAATATCTCATCCAAATATATAACCAGTATTCTTGATGAGATGACAAAATACGGAGTAGTTACTTATAAAAGAATATACGGAGACTGGACCTCCAGTCAGGCAAATAAATGGAAAAAGGAATTGATGGAGAATTCCATTACTCCTATTCAGCAGTTCAGAAATACTGTTGGAAAAAATGCAACGGATTCTACACTTATCATTGATGCTATGGATATCCTTTATACCGAAAGTGTAGATGGATTCTGTATTGTATCCAGTGATGGGGATTTTACAAGGCTTGCCAGCCGTCTAAGAGAGTCGGGCATGCATGTTATAGGAATGGGAGAGAACAAAACACCTCGTTCCTTCAGAGCTGCCTGTACAGTATTTACTGACCTGGAGCTGCTGCTTGATCAGAGTCTGGATGAGGTTTCGGATTCCAAAAATTCCGGAAAGAACAAGGGTAAGCGTAAAGCTGAGAATATCATACCTCAGAAGGCTATAGAGAATGATATAATTGAAATCATTACTGAAAATGATAACAAAGGAAGAGAAACAGGTCTCGGTGAGATAGGAAGCCGTCTCCAGAAAAAATATTCTGACTTTGACGTTCGTAACTATGGTTACAGTTCGCTGTCAACCTTCATAGATGAGACAGCAGGTTTCGATATAAAGAAAAAAGATAGTACAGTATTTGTTGCACTTCATACTGATAAGGATATGAAGAAGAGAGTTAAAAAATTTGCAGTGGATGCTGTAGCGGATGCAGGAACCAAAGGAATTGAAATGGGAATGCTGGGACAGAAGATTCATGATGAATTCCCACATTTCAACGTCAGAGAGTTCGGATATTCGACTCTTTCCAAATTCATATATGGAATAAAGGATCTCAAGGTAGAGACCTCCGGGAACAATAAAAGAATTGTATATATTAGATAAAATTCGAATAATTACTTGTATTTTTTTGTAAAATATGATAATATAATCACATAGCAGGGA
>CACZOE010000195.1 GCA_902782695.1 uncultured Lachnospiraceae bacterium
GAGATACTTTACTATTCCGGAAAATGTACCACCGCTTCCGGCACCTGCCACCAGATAATCCACCTGACCATCCAGCTGTCTGTAAATTTCCGGACCTGTAGTCTCATAATGAGCCTGAGGATTAGCAGGGTTTTTAAACTGCTTCATAGAAATCGCACCTGGGATTCCGGCCATTATTTCTTCAGCCTTTCTGTCTGCTCCCAGCATGCCTTCCTCTCTGGGAGTATTTACTATCTCAGCTCCCAGTGCAGCCAGAACTCTCTGCTTTTCTATAGAGAATTTATCCGGCACTGCAAATATGATCCGGTAGCCTTTGTTTATAGCAGCTATTGCTATTCCAATTCCTGTATTACCGGCAGTGGCATCAACGATGGTTCCACCCGGCTTAAGTATCCCTCTTTTCTCTGCATCCTCTATCATATATACACCGACTCTGTCCTTAACACTTCCAGCAGGATTCATCAGCTCCAGCTTGGCATATACATTTACCCCTTTCTTAACCCCCAGATGATTCAGCTTCAGCATGGGAGTATTACCTATCATTTCCTGAACACTGTTATATATTTCCATCTCTCTCTTCCTTTCTCTTTTTTCTGAGATACATTGACATATCTCATTCAGATATAAGAATAGCCTGCTCAAGGTCTGCTATGATGTCATCCACATCCTCGATTCCAACTGACAGTCTGATCAGCTCATCAGTGATTCCGACTTCTTCTCTAATTTCCTTCGGAATAGCTGCATGTGTCATGGATGCAGGGTGGCATACCAGAGACTCCACTCCACCCAGACTTTCTGCAAGGGTAACAAGCTTAAGAGATTTAAAGAATTTCCTGTAATCATATTTCTTCTTTAATGTAAATGAGATCATTGCTCCAGGTCCGTCGGCCTGCTTCTGCTGAACCTCATACCCCGGATCTGACTTAAGTCCCGGAAAGTAAACCTTCTCTACATATCCACTCTTCTCCAGCCACTCTGCTATCTTCGTTGCATTTGCCACATGTCTGTCCATTCTGACACCCAGAGTTTTTATTCCTCTTATCATGAGATAACTGTCCCATGGCGCCAGCACGCCACCTATGGCATTCTGAAGATAGTACAATCTATCAGCCAGGTCCTTATCCTTTACAACCACAAAACCTGAAACTGTATCACTATGACCACCGAGGTACTTGGTTCCACTATGAATAACTATGTCTGCACCAAGCTCCAGTGGTCTCTGAAGATATGGTGTGAGAAATGTATTATCCACTATAACCTTTTTCCCATATATTTTTGCAAGTTCTGATACTTTCTCTATATCTGTTACTGTAAGAAGAGGATTCGCCGGACTCTCAATATATATAGCCTTGATGCCGCCTGATTCAGACAAGGCTTTCTGAGTTCCTTCCAATTCTTTGTCTGATTTCTCAGCTCCAGATATTTCAGAATTCTCTGATTTCTGCTCGTCCTTCAGCAGTTTCTCAACAGCATCCAGATCTGAGGTATCGACTATAGTATATTCGATTCCAAAATTCTTAAATACATTATCCAGAATTCTGAAAGTACCTCCGTAAATGTTATCTGAAATGATCAGTCTGTCACCTGATTTAAAGAGAGACAGCACTGTATTTATAGCAGCAAGTCCTGAAGCAAAAGCCATTCCATACTGTCCACCCTCCAGATCCGCGATAAGCTTTTCAAGAGCAGCCCTTGTGGGATTTCCCGTTCTGGAATACTCCCAGCCTCTGTTCTCTCCAAGACCATCCTGCTTATATGTTGAGGTCTGATATACAGGAACATTTACAGCTCCTGTAGTTTCATCTCCGTCTATTCCTCCATGGATTAATAATGAATTGATTTTGATTGACATATTTTTGTTCTCCTATTCTTTATATTTTTTTATGATTTGCAAATTTTCTTATAACTATTCACGGTATCTCATAAAGCATTCGGAAAGTCCGCACACGTAAAACAATTTTTATAAAATAGAAAACCGGGGGCATTATCTGCTCCCGGATTAACTGGCTTAAGAATATAATTGACTTATTTGTCGTTTGATTATCCTTTAAAAGGTGTTTCATGCAGGCGACGACATCGACATGCCAAAACACCAGCCACATTACATGCCCGGGAGTTTTTCATACGACAACAACAACAGCTATTTATTTCATATCTGTTAATGCTCTGCATATCTTTTCGTCTCCTTTCCTGATACTTTCCACACTTTAACACCTTTTAC
>CACZOE010000196.1 GCA_902782695.1 uncultured Lachnospiraceae bacterium
AGACGGGCTTTCAGTGCTCGAGCTTAATGAACTTGTAAAGGCAGTAGAAGAGAAGTATGGTGTATCTGCAGCAGCAGGTGTTGTAGTAGCAGCAGCAGGCGGAGACGCAGGCGCAGCAGCAGCTGAGAAGGATGAGTTCGATGTAGAGCTTACAGAGATCGGTGCTGAGAAGATTAAGGTTATCAAGGCTGTTCGTGAGGTAACAGGTCTTGGACTTAAGGAAGCTAAGGAAGCTGTTGAGGGTGCTCCAAAGGTACTTAAGGAAGCTGCTTCTAAGGCAGAGGCTGAGTCAATCAAGGCTAAGCTTGAAGAAGTTGGAGCAAAGGTTACTCTTAAGTAATTATATTTACTCGACTATAAAGGGGCAAAGTATTATTCTTTGCCCCTGTTTTGCTTTTTATAAGAATTATTATTATACATTACTAGAGGATGAGGATATGGTTTTCAGTTCGGCTGTTTTTTTATTTGCATTTCTTCCCATAGTTTTCGGACTATGTCTTCTTCCTGTTCCTTTAAAGGTCAAAAATGTATTTCTTATATTCGCCAGTTTATTTTTTTATGCCTATGGAGAACCGGTATATGTTCTTCTTATGCTTGCCTCGAGTTTAGTTAATTACCTGTTTGGAAGACTGCTTGGAATGGGCAGCATTAAAAAACTGGGAATTGATATTTCAGGTATTCAGCCACAAAAATATACAGGCATTGAAGAAACAAAAACACATGGCAGAAAAGCTCTGGTAGTGATTGCTGTGATCATTAACATCGCAACACTTGGAGTATTTAAATATACTGATTTTATCTTATCTGGCATCAATGATGCTTTCCATACGCAGATACCGCTTCCGGGAATCAGTCTTCCCATAGGTATTTCGTTTTTCACATTTCAGGCTCTATCCTATGTGGTAGATGTTTATAGGAATCCGGGACTCGAACAGAAGAGTTATCCGGCTGTTCTTCTTTATATTTCAATGTTTCCCCAGCTGGTTGCCGGACCAATTGTAAGGTACAGCGACATACAGTATCAGATATATAATCGTAAGATGTCCACTGACGAAATAGTGGGTGGTATCGAAAGGTTCTGCAAAGGACTTTTCAAGAAAATGTTTATAGCGAATACAGTGGGTAATATAGCAGATGTTACTTTTGCTCTTGATATAGGTGGTTACAGTTCTCTTGTAGCCTGGCTCGGAGCTGTCTGCTATGCCCTTCAGATATATTTTGATTTTAGTGCTTATTCAGATATGGCCCTTGGACTGGGACATATGTTCGGATTTACCTTTAAAGAAAACTTCCTGCATCCATATTCTGCAGTCAGCATAAATGATTTCTGGGATAAATGGCATATATCTCTTTCAGGATGGTTCAAGGAATATGTATATATTCCTCTTGGAGGCAGCAGAAAGGGAAAATTCAGGACAGAATTAAACAAGCTTATAGTGTTCTTTCTCACAGGAATCTGGCATGGTGCTAACTGGACATTTATTCTTTGGGGAATGATCCATGGTGTAGCAAATGTACTTGAGGATGTTTTGATTCCAGTCAATAAGCTGAAAGTAAAGTGGCTTGGAAATTTATACACATGTCTTATAGCTGTTCTTGCATTTGTCTTTTTCAGAGCGGATACAGTGAGTTATGGTTGGCAGTTTATTAAAACTATGTTTGTTAACTGGAAACTGGATAGTCAGTCTGTCAGCATTTTGTTTGAACAGTTAAATATTTACAATGTCATAACCCTTGTTGTTGCGATTATATTTTCCTATCCTGTGCTTGGTAAGATTAAGGATAGAATTGTTAATGAAAAAGGTAATGAAAAATCACTATGCGCAGGAAGGATTGTCATAGCAGCTGCATCTATTGTTATGCTTGTTCTCTCTATGCTGAGACTGTCGTCTGCAGCGTATAACCCATTTATATATTTCAGGTTCTGATCATGGATAATAAAGAAAATGGAAAACAGAATAGTGTTGGTAAGAGGATATTCATCGGTCTGTTTCTGGTCATCATCCTTATTCCATTCGTAGGTATGGTTTTCTACAAGACTGATATGTCTCTGGAAAAAAGGACAGGAGCTCCTTTTCCTAAACTGAAAACCTACGATGGAAAGCTGAATCTGGACTACTTCGAAAATCTGAATGATTACTTTAATGATCATTTTGCCTTCAGACAGGAGATGACGACGCTTGATGCAAAACTTACAACGGGTGTTACGAAGACCTCTGTAAATGATGATGTTATCTACGGCAAGTCAGGCTGGCTTTTCTATACAGAAACTATGGACGAATATTTCGGAAGAAATGTGCTTACAGACAGAGGCATAAATAATGCGGCTAAAAGTCTCAGGCTCATGCAGGAGTATTCAGAGAATAATGACGCTGAGTTTCTGTTCATGGTATGTCCTATAAAGGCAGATCTTTATCCGGAGAACCTTCCTTCAAATTATAAAAAGGGAAGTGAGGTAAATAACTGGTCAAAACTTCAGCCCGCTATGGAAAGGGAGGGAGTAAAGTATGTAAATCTTCATGAACCTTTCCTGAGTGATGAGAGGGTGATGTATCACAGGCTGGATACCCATTGGAATAACGAGGGTGCTGCATTTGCCTGTAAGCTGATCCAGAACGCTGTGGGAAGAGATGCGTATGATTATAAGAATGCGGATAGTACCATAGAAAAGAACTTCAGAGGTGATCTCTATGGCATGTTATATCCGAAGGGGCATGAGCTGGATGAAAATGTAATGTATGCCCATGAACATGAATTTAAATATATAACTGATACAAAAAGTACGGAAGAATTTAATATACAGACCGAAACTGAGGGCAAAGAGGAAAGCCTTCTGATGTTCCGTGACTCATACGGAAATGCACTTATACCTTATATGGCTGATGAATATAAAAATGCATTTTTCACAAAGGTTATGCCATTTGATTTGCGACTTATTTCGGAGTATAATGCGGATGTGGTTATGCTCGAACTTACTCAGAGACATATTACCTACCTGTGGGAGTATCTTCCTGTTATGGATGCACCTCTCAGGGATGATGTGCCTGAGTCACCTGAAACAGCGGATGAAAAAGTTAATCTGAATATAGAAAAAACTACTGATGGAAAGCTTGTGGTTTATGGTGATCTGGATGCCAGGTTTACTGGAGATGATTCGGATGTCTTCATCAGGATAACAGATAGTTCATATATATCGGATTATGAAGCATTTCCTGTAGGCTATAAAAACTCCGGAAGTAATGATGGCTCAGGGGATTTTGGAGATAAGGATTATAAGTTCGGGATGTATATAAATCCGGAAGATCTGGAATCCGGTGAATGTACCTTTGAGATAATAACCTGTAAAGATGGAGTGTATTATACCTCCGGAGAGATATATACTTTTATAAATGAATAACGGTATTAAATATACCTTATATGAGGGAGAACCTGAAATGAGAAGAAAAATCTTTGGAATAGTAACTATGACAATGCTTGCTGCATGCCTTGCTGCTTGTGGTAATGAGGTGGCTACTGAGACAACTACTGAAGTTGCATCGGCGGAAACGACAGAGGCGACAACGGAGGAAACTACCGAAGCGACAACCGAGGAGACGACCGAGGAAACTACGGAAGCTACCACAGAGGCTACAACCGAAGCAACCACCGAGGAGACAACAGAGGAAACGACTCAGGCAACAACAGAGGCTACGACCCAGGCTACGACAGAAGCTACCACAGAGGCTACAACCCAGGCAACCACAGAGGCTGCAACAGAGAAGAAAGAAAAGAAAGAGAAGAAGGAAAAGAAAACTACAGAAAAAAAGAAGAAGGAAAAAACTACTGAGGCAGCGACAGAAGCTACTACCGAGACATCAAAGAAGAGTATAGCTCAGGGATACATAGGATCTACACTTGATGCGCTGGCTGCAGCCTGCGGTTCTTATGATCTTCAGACTGGTGGTGCATGTTCTCTGGAAGGAGAACTGAGTGGTATCGCATATTTCGATGGTTTCACAGCTTACCTTCATTCGGAGCAGGGACAGACCGTCTGGATAGTTGATGCAATTGAGTAAAGTAACAGAGAGGAGCATATTCATGAATAAAAAAATATTTAGATATTTCAGTTTAGTTCTTGCGATACTTTTGGTTGTTACATTTATCCCAATGTCCGGAGTTCAGGCGGCATCAAAAAAAGGCTGGGTAAAGAAGAAGGGGTATAAGTATTACTATAGTGAAGACGGGAAAATGCAGACCGGATTCACAAAGGTTGGAAAAGATACCTATTATTTTACACCAAAGGCTATTAAGGCAAAGTATAAAGGTAAGTCAGTAACTATAGCTCCAAAGGGTTCCATGCTGAAGGGCTGGTACAAGATAAAGAAGAAGTATTATTATTTTGATCGTAATTCAGGAAAGCTGGCTGTTAATAAAACTGTTGATTCTATAAAGACAGATAAAAAGGGAGCAGCAAAATCTTCTGATCATAATAAGAAAAAGATTAATCTGATGATTCTTGCCCGTGAAAAAATGCAGTGTCTTACCAAGGCTTCTGATTCAAAAGAAGCAAAAAGACGTGCGTGCTTTGATTATTGCAAATCCATCAGTTATATAGGTTATCATTTTCTTAAGAATGAGAGAAGTAAGTCTGACTGGGATATAATATTTGCATCAGATGTTCTTGATCCAACGGTTCATTCAGCACCTGGTGGAGAATGTACTGCGATGGCATGTACATTTGCTTATATGGCACATGAATGTGGATATGAAACAGTCTATGTGGTTGATGATGATCCATCTCTTAAAGGTGATAATCATAGCTGGGTAGAAATAGATGGCAAAATATTTGATTCGCTTTTTGCCAGAACCAGTGGAAAAGGCGGAGACGGTGCGAACTATAATGCTGACTACTCAGGTGGAGATACAGGACATATAAGAATCAATACCAGAGATATTTCAACTGGTAAGGAAACTCATAAGTAGAAAATAAGTTGAAAAGGAATCTGATATGACAGATAAGTCTGTAAAAAGAATTCTAAAATATATTCTGGTATTAACGGCTGTATTTATGCTGTTCCAAAATGTGAACATTGTTTCAAATGCAGAGCAGGTTAGGAAAGCTAAAGTATTTCTGAACAGGCCGAAGATTACCCGTATAGATGCCTATGAAAATGGTGTTCAGAAGATTTACTGGGAAGGTGATGATGTAGCTGATTATTACCTCATCTTTAGAAAAGAGGCTGGTAAAAAATATAAGCAGATAGGAAAAACGAAAAAGCTGCATTATACAGATAAAAAAGGAAGAGCCGGTAAGAAATATTATTACAAGGTTCAGGCGGTGACAAATGAAACCGGAATTGCTGAGAAGAGCCTGAGCGAGAAGAGTAAAGCAGTAAAGAAGATCTGCCGGAAGAAACCGGTCAGGGTTGCATACATTGGTGATTCAGTAATGTCAGGGTTTGCTGCCTATGGAGCGCTAAATGGAAATGAGAAAAGCTTTGCAAAGGTAAGCCTTTTTGTTCATCAGATCAAATCAACCTTTCTTGGAAGTGTAAATGCTTACAAGCCTGACAGAGTATATATAATGTGCGGTACCAATAACTGTGTTGGAAATCAGAGTAAAGAGTATCTCACTGGTGTCAAAAATGAATATGTTAATGTAGTAGACAGCATACATAAAGCAAATCCGAATTGTGAGATCGTAATCATGGGGGTGGGTAATACGAGAAGTTCCCGGGTACCCAATGCTAATGTTAATAATTTAAACAAGCTTCTGAGTGCAGAATCTGAAAAAAGAAGTTATACAAGATATTTTGATACAGGAGCCTGTCTGAATGATGGTTCGGGATGTCTCAGCAGTTCATATGCTTCAGGAGATGGAATTCACTGGAATGCAGCTGCATACAAACTGGTACATGAACGTCTGCAGGAATTTATGAAAGTATATTGATATTTATCAAGTGTTTTTTATTTATGTGAAAAAGATTTTTCATAAAAAATAAAAAACACTTGATTTTGTTTTTTAAAAATGTTAGACTTGTAAATTGTCATTATAGACTAAAGTGGATTACTATGCAGTATTTTGCATAGGAGGGTATTTTTATGCGCGCTTTTTAAGCATAAACATATATCCACAGGTTATTTAATGAATATTAAGCGAGAGGTGAAATGCGTCATATGGAAAATTACAGAATGCGTCCCATTAAGTCTGGTAAAAACACACGTATGAGCTACGCTACCAAGCAGGAAGTTCTGGACATGCCTAATCTTATTGGAGTTCAGGTAGACTCTTATAAGTGGTTTCTTGAGGAAGGCCTTGATGAGGCTTTCAGAGATATCAGTCCTATTTCTGACTTTACAGGTAAGCTTAGTCTCGAATTTGTGGATTACAAGCTTTTTGAAGAGGATAAAAAGTATTCTATTGAAGAGTGCAAGGAGAGAGATGCAACTTATTCTGCTCCACTGAAGGTTAATGTTCGTCTTATAAATAATGAGACAGGCGAGATCAACCAGCACGAAGTTTTTATGGGTGATATGCCACTTATGACTGAAACAGGTACATTCGTCATAAATGGTGCGGAGCGTGTTATAGTAAGTCAGCTCGTTCGTTCGCCTGGTATCTATTACACCATCGGTCGTGATAAGACCGGTAAAACGCTCTATTCCTGCCAGGTTATACCGAACCGTGGTGCATGGCTTGAATATGAGACTGATGCAAATGACGTATTTTATGTAAAAGTAGATAGAAATAGAAAGGTACCGGTAACCGTTCTTATACGTTCTATGGGAATAGGTACGGACGAAGAGATACTTGAACTCTTTGGTGATGAGCCTAAGATTCGTGCATCCTTCGAAAAGGATCCTTCAAAGAGTTATGAAGAGGGTATCCTTGAACTCTATAAGAAGCTCAGACCGGGTGAGCCACTTGCTGTTGAAAGTGCAGAGAGCCTTATCGGAGCAATGTTCTTCGACCAGAGAAGATATGACCTGGCTCGCGTAGGACGTTTTAAGTTCAACAAGAAACTTGCTCTTGAGAATCGTATAGTTAATTTCATTCTTGCTGAGGATGTTATCGATCCTCTTACAGGTGAAGTTCTTTTTGCACAGGGTGAGATCATAACAAAGGATGCTGCACGTGCTATTCAGAATGCTGCAGTTGATCATGTTATCGTTCAGACTGAGACAGCAAATGTAAAAGTTCTTTCAAATAAAATGGTAGATATCATGCCTTGGATAGAAGACAGACTTCCAGGAGTTACAGCTGAAGAGCTGGGAATCTCTGAGATGGTTTACTATCCAGAACTTGAGAAGCTTCTTGAGCAGTATGATGATGCTGAAGAACTTAAGGAAGCTATCATGGCAAGCTTATCTTACCTGATTCCTAAGCATATCACTAAGGAAGATATACTTGCTTCCATAAATTACAATATGCATCTTGAGTATGCAGTTGGTTCAGATGATGATATCGATCACCTGGGTAACAGACGTATCAAGTCTGTAGGTGAACTTCTTCAGAACCAGTATCGTATAGGTCTTTCAAGACTTGAGAGAGTAGTTAGAGAAAGAATGCAGACACAGGATATTGAGACACTGACACCTCAGTCTCTTATCAATATCAAACCTGTAACTGCTGCAGTTAAGGAGTTCTTCGGTTCATCACAGCTGTCACAGTTCATGGATCAGAACAACCCTCTTTCAGAGCTTACACATAAGAGACGTCTTTCAGCTCTTGGTCCTGGTGGTCTTTCAAGAGAAAGAGCCGGATTCGAGGTTCGAGAC
>CACZOE010000197.1 GCA_902782695.1 uncultured Lachnospiraceae bacterium
ACCAGTATGATTATTTCGCTTTTTTCAAATGCAGGATGTGATAATTCTCTGGCTCAGGAAGGCTTTGGCAGTTTAGCAGACAGAGGGTATAGTACTGGTACTGACGCCCAGTCTGATGCATTATCAGATGTTGATTTGGGTGTCAAAAAAGAAAAGGAAGCCGAAGAGGCTACTGCAAGAGCCAACAAGAATACCGCACAGCTTCTTGTGGAGGATATACAGGAGGTTAATATCAGAATACAGGAAACCTCCACAAAGATTGAAAGCATAAACTATTCTATAGCTGAACTGGATAAAAGGATAGAAGAATCAGAGAGAGAATACATCGAAGCTGAGGATAGGGTAAAGGATTCGAGAGAGATGTTGGGAAAGGCTCTTCAGATGATGTATGAGTCAACAGAAAGTGATGATCTGCTTTCGATAATACTCCGCGCTGATGATCAGTACGACCTGATTAACAGAGGCGAATACATTTCCAGCGTCAGTGACTATGTAAATAATAAACTGGAGAGCCTTCAGGAACTACTGGATGAAAAAGAGGCTCAGAGTGATGAGCTCATTAATCTTAAGGGGAAAAGAGAAGATGAGCTTATAGAATATGAAGAAGTACAAAAGGAACTCAGTGACGAAATGAAAGAGCTCTCTTCACTTATGGATGAAGCGAGTAAAAGAGCGAAGGCGGCTGAGGACCTGGCAAAGGAGCTGGCTGAGGAGGTAGCAGCTCTTGAAGCAAAGGAACGTGAAGTTCTGGGGAGACGTATATATACAGGTGAAAACAGTAATGTGGTCTATGACGGTGACGGAACAGACTATTATTATGTTGAAGCCTATCCTTATACAGAAGATGAGCTGAAGATACTGGCTGCCATTATTCAGGCAGAAGCAGGAAGCGTCAGTTATCCGGGCATGATCGCAGTCGGCAGTGTTGTAATGAACCGAGTTGCAGATAGCAGGTTTCCAAATACTGTTGCGGGTGTTATCTATGCACCTTATCAGTTTGAACCTGTCCAGATAGGTACATTTGCGGTCATACTTGCAAAAGGACCGGCTGAGCAGTGCTTCCAGGCGGCTCAGGAAGTTCTTGAGGGAAAAAGAAACGTTCCAAACTTTTATTTTAAGGCTGCCTGGTACGCAGAGCAGCACGGTATTTCAGGGGTAAATATAGGGGGAAATGTTTTTCACTAAGGTGATGAGGGGAGTACAAATAAGATACAATCGGAGAAATAAATGAACAGCTTTTTTTCAACCTACACCATCTTTTTTACGTTATTAATACAGCTTATAGGGCTTACTTTTGCCTCTATTGTTGATCCATACATAAAAAAGAATCATAGAATAATCATACTGATTAACTGTGTTCTGACCAGTATGCTTATAGCCCAGAATTATCTGGATTATAGCTTCAGTCTGGAAAAATCCCAATACTTCTACCGAACAATTACCGGTATAGTAGGATATTCACTCAGACCTGTGATTCTGGTGATGTGGATATATCTTATCCGTAGAAACCAGAGTCTTATAATAGCGTGGTCTCTTATTATAGTTAATACAATGATACATATGACAGCACTTTTTTCGAATGTGTGCTTTACAATAACGCCGGATAATATATTTTCCAGAGGACCACTTGGATACTCCTGCCATGTCATAAGCGGAGTTCTGCTTCTGTATCTTTTCTGGTTATCAACAGATACATATATTGAGTCTGTTAATTTTGGTATAGATAAAAATAAGAGCGCAAGCATACCCGACGTGTCAAACTCTGTATCTTCAATCAATATGAGGCAGGAACTGAAAAAATACGGATATGGACTTGAGGCATTAATACCGACATTCTGTGTGCTTGTGATAATTGTATCTGTAGTGCTTGATTCCAAGATATATTTGGCTGACCAGCCTATAGCTTTTCTGACTATGGCTATCGTTAGCTGTAATCTTTTTTACTATCTCTGGCTGCATCTTGGATTTGTCAGAGCTTATGAAGAAGAAAAGAAGGCCAAAGAGGAATAATTATTATTCAGGATTTATTTATAGATAATAGGAGGAGTGCAGCATGGTTACTATTTCAGTAGATGATCAGCCTAAGGTATCGGACGAGATAATCAAGATTATGACAGAAATCGATCCTGACGGAACACATTCAGGCTTTTTTGACATTCAGAAAGCACTTGAATATGCGAAGGAAAATCATCCGGATGTTGCGTGGCTGGATATAGAAATGCCTGGTATGTCGGGACTTGAGCTTTCTATGGAGATAAAGAAAGTTTCTCCAAATACCAACATAGTGTTTGTAACCGGACATGAGAAGTTTGCGTATCAGTCTTTTCAGCTGCATGCCAGCGGCTTTGTTCTAAAACCTGTTACAAAGGAGGCTATCCTTAGAGAGCTGGATAACCTTAGAAATCCTGTAGAGATAAAAAGAACCGGACTCATAAGAGTTCAGTGCTTCGGAAATTTCGAGGTATTTGATAAAGATGATCATCCCGTTAAGTTTAAAAGAAACAGAAGCAAGGAGATCCTAGCATATCTGATAGACAGACGTGGCGCACTTTGTTCAGTTGGAGAACTTTGTGGAATTGTATTTGAAGATAGAGAAGAGGATAGAAGCCTCAAGAAACAGATGAGAGTTTTTATAGCAGGCCTCAGAGAGGATCTTGCGAAGATTGGTGCTGAAAATGTACTTGTTAAGGGCTGGAATGCTTACGGTGTTGACTGCTCTCTCATTGACTGCGATTACCTGAACTATCTGAAGGGTGACAGCGTTGCTATCAATTCCTTCATGGGTGAATATATGATTCAATATTCCTGGTCAGAAATGACACTGGGTGAACTTATTATGAAACCATAGAAAAAGGAAGCTCTATGAACGAAAGTCTTGATCTTAAAGTCTTACAGGCTCTGCCCTATGCTATTTTTACAATGTTCATCTCCATCATGTTTAGTATGGCGAGCCTGATAGTCAAAATACTGACCTCCGGAAGCATATCCGATTCGACGCTCTATCAGATGGATAGCAACGTATATATGATATGCTATTTTATTATGTATGTTTCTGTAGTTCTATTAATGACATTCTTATATGAAATGTCTAATCTGTCTAAATGGTTTAACTACGCATGCACTACGACTGTATTATTTATCCTTTCCGAAACTGCGGATTTTGTAGCCAGGTGGGGAGTGAAGTATCTTGGGAGGAAGACTCTCGAGATGGGTATAGTTATAGTGACGGAAATCATTCCTTCGCTGTGCATAGTTTTTCTTATTATGTTTATATTGCAGGGAACCATAGATCTCTACAATATGATGGATAAAGAAAAACGGGCTCAGAAATGCAGACAGTTCAGGAAATTCTGCCTTATTGCTTTTGCTCTTCAGATGATTCTTAGTGGTCTCGCTTCTAATAGCAGTAAGGAAAGTGAATTCTTTGTTCTGTTCATAGTGGCTGCTGCTATTATATATCTATATAATCTGATCATTATTTTTCTTCTGTATGGAAGCCTAAAGCAGTTCTGTTACGATTTATATATGTTTTCATATAATACAGGGAGGTAGAAGTATGTATAGTACATTTACGGCAGCCTTTCTGGTTGATATGACGAACAAAATATTCATTCTGGTTTCTATTCTTCTTGAAACGGTTGTTTTTATAGTGGCATATAACATGAAGAGTCACACCAGAAGAATGAGATACTTTTTGGGAAGTATAGCATTTGCCCTGGGAGGACTTATGCTTCACATAGGTTCATACACCAAGTTCGCTTATGCAATGTATTCTCTGGTGGCGCCGGTCTTTACGCTGTACTTTATAGAAACTGAGCGTGATAATGAAGGAC
>CACZOE010000198.1 GCA_902782695.1 uncultured Lachnospiraceae bacterium
ACCGAATCCATCGCTGCAGGTGATTATACAACCTTTAAAGATATAATATCCAGACTTAAGAAAGAAGGATTTTTGTTTTCAATGGACGATTATGGAACTGGTTATTCCAATGTTAAATCCATTTTCTCGCTGGATTTTGATGTCATAAAGATCGACAAGAGTATACTTTGGGGCGCAGACGAGAACGAACTGGGAATGACTATACTGGAGAATACCATACGTATGATTCAGCAGATGAAGAGAAAGATTCTTGTGGAAGGCGTTGAGACGAAAGAACAGAAGGAAATGTTGGAAAAACTGAAAGTTGATTATATGCAGGGATATTACTTCTCAAAGCCGATACCTAAGAAAGATTTTTTGAAGCTAATATCCATAGATAAAGCAACAAAGCTGATGTAAAATCATCAGCTTTTTATGTTCTGTTCAGAGTATAAATTATATGTTATATTCTGATATGTATTCTGAAATAAATTCTGATAGATAGTTTGGTATGTATTAAGAAAATTTGATGAGCAGTCGATGGTAAGTGAGCAGATATATGATAAAGAGTGTATTTAGACAAATGTCTCCTGAGGAGATGCATATTGAAGGCATCGAAGATATAAAGATGATCCATATCTATGACCTGACTGGTGCTGCGAGACCTGATGGAAAGTATGGCGTGACAGCTGTTCTGGTGAGCTACGGGGACAATAAGCAGCTGAATTATACGGAGAATGATTACTGCTTTAGTGAATTTATAAATAAAATATTTGAAGTCTATAACACTTGTGAGGGTAAGGAACTAATCACCATGGATGAGACCACCCGTCAGATCATGGAGGCTGGTGAGGTTCCCAGACATGAGTCCATTTTAAGCAGGTATTATGAGGCTGAAAAGCTGAAAGAACCGGTGCTTGTAAATGCTTCAACTCTCAGTAATAGATTTTGTCCCCTTGTTGAGTATCTGATAGCTGGTCTATATAAAACCATGGGAACCGATGTGGAAATCATAGATAGAAAGAGTGGTTGGCGCGGCTCCGGCAGGCTGATCATTCATGTGGGAGACTCAAATCGTACGGTCTTTTTTAAGGTGTTTGAGATAAATGATAGTACATTTTCCATAAGCTTAAATGGATTTCTGGTGGATAACGGGGATCTCCTCATAAATGTAAATCTTTACGAGGATGCGATTTCCATCATGTATAAATCGGAAGCATCCGCCATAGAAGGAAGCTGCTCCTTTAAGTTTGGGAAAACAGACCTGCGTGAGATACAACAGATAAAAAAGGATGGAGAGCAGATATTCTACGATGTGAACTCCTATGAGAATACCTTTACGGCCGAAAATGAAGTAGAGGATGTAGTATCTGCTACCTCAAAATGGCTGATTCCGAAAGATATGAAGCCTTGGGCGGTTTATCGCCTCCCCTTTGGCCTGACATATCTTTTATATGATATAAATGATTCCTCTCAGGAGGTGGAGGTTGAGACCTTCTGCGGTGTATTCCTGTGGCAGGAGGCTTCCTGTGCGGATATCAGAGGCTGGTCGGTGATAAAGAGCCTGCAGTCGGGGCTTGCTCTTAAGAATGAAGCTTTCAGAATATTAAATCTTAGTGATAACAGGGGATATATTCAGAGCACATTTCTTTCAGGTACCGGCAGCAGATATAAAGAGGAACTTGAAGGAAAAATAGTATTTATTAGAGAAGGTGTGTAAATTATGGGGATTTTTTCATTACTTGAAAGAAATGCTGATACAGAATTAATAAATGAAACAGAAGGAGCGCTTCGAAATCACTACAGTTCAGAGGCAAAGGACCTGTTAAGCAGATTCATATATCTTAAAAGTCATCCTGAAAGCAGGATAATCGAGCCCTTCGGACTATATGTTTCGGCGGTGAATATCCTTCTGGGGAGTTCTTCTGTTTCTCCCGAGAGGTACTCGGAAACCATGTCTTATGGCGAAAAGGTCTATTCTGAAATGTTTCCATATGAGGAAAAAACTCCTGACTTTGAAGGACTTAGTGCCGTTTTTCTGGAAATGTTTAACAAGGACGGCATTATTCCGAGAAAGCTTTTTGATGGGACCATATATGACCTGTTTAGAGATAAATATAACTATATGAAATGGGCTAAAAATGTAGTGGGGGATTCGTTTGACGGCATAATCGAAGCCTTCATCAAGCCCTACGCTGTTGAAGCAAGAGTTTACTTCCTGGATGAAGACTGTTTTACAGCAAATCTGATAAATGTAACCATGAAAATGCAGAGAAATGTTGACAGGCAGGCGGTATATGATGAGGAACTGGAAAATCTTCGCCGCATGTCCGGAATATATGACGTAAATGAAGCTGCTCTTCTGGATGCAGTCAGAAAGATACAGATGGCTCAGGTTCTGCATGACAGAGTAGTGGAACTGGTGAAGGTGGTAGAAGAAAGGGTAAATATACTGGATGCCACCTCCAGAAATGCCATAACAGATGTGAAAACCATCTGTGAGGATGAGGTGAAAAAGGCTAAGTATGAGCTCAGTATCATAGATGAAAAGCTAAGAGCCGCCTATGATGCCTGCGTCGCTGAGCAAAAGCAGGTAGTTCTCTATGAAAAGAAGAAACTGGTTGAGGAAACATTTGCTGAAGCAGAGGAGCGCCTGAGTGCACTTAAACAGGCGGCTGAAAGGACCATAAATACAGTAAGACTTGAGATGCCTGAAGGGGCACTTCAGGTGGAACCAGCCGTGGTACAGTCCTCAGGTGGAACCAGGGGGGCTGATTCTACGATAAGTGACGTGGTGATGACAAGTGCTGGTCAGAGTGTATCTGCGTATAGTAGCACTGTCCAAAGTGCATCGGCGGATTATAGTAACAGGATTCCTACTGCAGTAACTTATTTAAACCAGCAGGGTGGGACAGCAAAGGGAAATGAGTCTCCGATAAAAGCAGAGGAAATGGAGACTGAAATCCCAGATGTAAATCCTTTGCTTGACGAGAAAAGAAGCTTCAAGGACAGATACCAGGAGGCGATGGACAAGAAGGCATATATGCTGGCAATGGGAGAACATTTCCATCAGATGTTTGATGATGTTCTGACAGCTGTTATGGAAAATGCCAATCCTTATCTGATCGGACCTTCCGGTTGTGGAAAGACCTACATGGTTTCCCAGATAGCAAAAATTCTGGATGTAGACTTTATCGATATCGGATATATAAATGAAGAATATGATATCCTTGGTTTTCAGACCGCTGACGGAGGCTACAGCAGACCGAACTTCTACAGATGTTATAAATATGGAAAGATTGCATTCTGCGACGAGCTGGATAATGGTAACAGCAGGGCGACAGTCAAGCTTAATTCCTTTCTGTCGAATATTAATGATGCGAGCTACAG
>CACZOE010000199.1 GCA_902782695.1 uncultured Lachnospiraceae bacterium
AGGTTATGAATAGTCATAACTGATTTGATTCCCTGATAAAATGGATTGCTTGCAAAAAGAGTTTTAAGATATACCGGAACAAGTCCAGCCTGCCAGTCATGACAATGAACTATGTCAGGTCTGAAACCAATACTTGGAAGTATTGAAAGAGCCGCCTTACAGAAATAGCAGTACTTCTCAATATCCCACTTCACATCACCATAAATGTTAAATCCGTTGAAATAATACTCATTATCTATAAAGTATATAGGTACGCCTTCATACTCCATATACATTACACCTACATACTGCTGTCTCCAACCGATATCCATATGAAAATGTGTAATGTATTTCATGCTGTTCTTGAATTTCTCAGGCAGACACATATAATTCGGAATAATAACGCGAACGTCATATTCATTTCTATCAAACTTTTTGGGAAGTGTACCTACTACGTCGGCCAGTCCACCGGTCTTAATAAAAGGAACACACTCAGAAGCTATGTAAGCAATTTTTTTCATATACACTCCTCCGTCTTCGATGATATAAGCTATTTAACCCCTAAAATAACTACATATAATTATATCAAATAATCAATATTTTGAATAGCACAAATCTCACGTCTGATGTCAGAGATGTAATCATTCTTTGATTTTTGATTTAAGCTCAAGAAAAGCTTTTATAGTCTCTACGCAGCCCCTGATTCCAAGTTTTGATGAATCCAGCGACAGGTCATAATTCTTGATATCAGTCCACTCACAGCCCGTATATTTGAAATAGTAATCAGCCTTTCTCTCATCAACCTTAGCTAGATAATTTCTCAGTTCATTTTCCGGCATATAGTGTTTAGAGGAAGCCCTCTTAAGTTTGAAACCTATAGGTGCATGAATAAATACATGAACTGCATCAGGATTGTTTCTCAGGATGTAATTGGCACATCTTCCAACGATAATACAGGATTCTCTGTTTGCCAGTTCTGTAATGATCTCGGATTGATAATCATATAGATTTCTGATGAGAGCTATATCATCTCCCTCAAATTTTGTAGTGAGAACATCATCTACAACAGGAGACGGAAGTGGATCATGATATACTTCTTTTGCAACATCAAAAAGAGAAGTATCTTTGATTTTCGCATCACTCGATACGGTATCGCCCTGCATATTCTTATCATTAGAAACAAGTCTGAACATTTCACTGTCGTAACAGCAGACGCCCAGCTCTTCAGCAAGTCTGGTACCGATTTTCTGACCACCCGAACAATACTCTCTTGCTATTGTAACTATAAATTTATCCATAGATCATCCCCCCTAAAAAAGTAAAATGATTACTCTACGTTTGTATACACATCCTGTACATCATCATCTGCATCCAGCAGATCAAGTATTCTGTCAAGATTCTTCTGATCTTCTTCAGAAGCAACAGATACATAATTCTGAGGTATCATTGTAACCTCAGCAGAAGCCATCTTGATACCCTCTTTCTCGAAAGCATCTCTTACTTCAGAAAATGCAGCAGGATCTGTAATGATCTCATATGAATCTTCCTCATCTGAGAAATCTTCAGCACCTGCATCAAGAGCAAACATCATCATGTCATCTGCACTCATATCAGTCTCTTCCTTGTCGATGATGATCTGTCCCTTTTCATCAAACATATATGATACACAACCAGTTACACCTATGCTTCCACCACCCTTTGTAAATGCGCTTCTTACATTTCCGGCTGTACGGTTGTTATTATCTGTAAGACACTTAACTATGATAGCTATTCCACCAGGACCATAGCCCTCATAGGTGTTATAGGAATAATTTACATTTTCAAGATCTCCGGCAGCCTTCTTGATACCTCTTTCAATAGTATCGTTAGGCATGTTATTTGCCTTAGCCTTTGCTATAACATCACGAAGTTTTGCATTGTTATCGGGGTTTGCTCCACCTTCCTTAACTGCTACAGCTATTTCTCTTCCTATTACAGTAAAAATCTTACCCTTTGCAGCATCATTTTTCTCTTTCTTTACTCTGATATTAGCAAATTTTGAATGTCCTGACATATAATTTTCCTCTTCTTTCGTTATAAATTATATATAGATTCCTCGCCTTAAGACTTGGAATGATATTACGTATCCTGATTTGAAAGTCTCGTGATCCTGACCGACTTTAGAAGCCTGTCTTCTATCTCGGTAGGTTCAAAGGAGAATCCTCCGTAATCTATCTTAATACTTTCATTCAGACGTGGGAATCTTCCCAGCTTATATAGCAGAAAACCATTAAGCGTCTCAATATCCGTATCAGGAAATTCCAGCTCCTCGATCAGTTCTTCAAGATCATGAAGTTTGATCATCCCATCAACCAGATAACCATCGCCGTAGGTCTCACTTACTTCTTCTGTTTCCTCATCATGTTCATCCCAGATATTTCCGACTATTTCCTCCAGAATATCTTCCAGGGTAACTATCCCATCCGTCTGACCATACTCATCAATCACCACCGCCATATGATTCTTTTCCTTCTGCATCTTTTTCAGCAGTTTGGAAATGTCATAGGTTGGATGAATGTACATGGCTTCTTCCATTATCTCATCAACCACAGTCTCAGGATTATCCAGATATTTTCTAGTCATATCCTTAAGATGGAGAACACCGGTAATATTATCAATATCTTCGTCGTAGACCGGATATCTGGAAAATCCGCTTTCCAGACAACCTTCTATAATATCCCTGATAACCGACTCCTTCGGAATAGCGAAAATCTTATTTCTGCTGGTCATGATATCACGTACAATTTTATCATCAAGATCAAGGATGTTTGAAATCATCTCCACTTCCTCTTCCTCGATATAGCCGTGTTCATGTCCTTCTTCTACCAGGTCAAGTATCTCCTCCTCGACCCGTTCTTCGTCCTTCTTTTTAAACATAGAACTCCTTATAGAATAAATATCACATGCAGAATCATCTGAGATAATTTACTTCCTTTATCTCGCTGCCACCTCTCAGATATACCCGGGGAACACGGCGGCTTATTCTGCATACCGTTTCATAATTAAAACTATTTGAAGGAGAAGCTATCTCCTCAACAGGGATAGTTTTATCCCCCTGCGTTCCAAAAAGAACTACCTCGTCTCCAATTTTCACCGGAGCACCAGACAGAGTTCCATCAGCTTCTATATCTGTCACATCCACCATTATCTGATCCATGCAGACTCTGCCGATTATCGGAGCAAATTTACCATGTATCAGAACTCGTCCCTGATTAGAAAGAGCCCTTGGGTAACCGTCTGCATATCCTGCAGAAACTGTAGCCACCAGAGTCGGCCTGTCAGTTACATACGTCCAGCCATATCCCACTCCTCTGCCCGCAGGTAGTTCCTTAATATGTACTACTCTGGACTTAAGCGACATAGCAGGTTTCAGAACTACAGACTTATCTATCTCTTCAGATGGATACAAACCATATATTACTATACCAAGGCGCATCATGTCAAAGCCATCCGAATGTAATTCCATTGCTCCAGCACTATTATCAATGTGTCTTATCTGAAATCTTACACCACTATCTTCCATGGATTTAACAAACCACGAAAATGCTTCGTACTGTTTTAAAGCATCCGACTTATCTCCATAGTCAGCCTTGGCATAATGTGTAAATATTCCTTCTACTTCAAGACCGGGAAGTTCAGCTATTTTTAAGGCCTCATTTACACCTTCATCATCACATTGAAAGCCAATCCTGCTCATTCCACTATCTACCTTGATATGAACCTTTACTTTTTTTCCTTTTATATCAGCCATATCAGAAAGAATAGCAGCTTCATTATAATCATACATAGCTATAGTTATGTCATTATCTATCACATCATCATATTCTGATATGTCTGTATATCCAAGAATCAGTATAGGCTTATTAATGGAAGCATTCCTTAGTTCCAGCGCCTCATCTACAGTAGCTGTAGCAAAATAGTCAGCCAGGTCATCCATTTCCTTTGCCAGCGTAACTGCCCCATGACCATAAGCATCTGCCTTTATTACCAGAAGTGTTTTTCTGGAAACCGGATTCAGTGACTTCACAGTTTCTATATTATATCTTATGGCATCCAGATCGATGTCAGCTTCAATTCGTCTGTATTTTTCGTCCATCATAAAGGTCCTTCTTTATTAATTGTTCGGGATATTTCCTATTACCCCTGATATATTTTCAACTATATCTGTGGCCATCATACTGTGACGGCCTTTCTTAGCAGCAGCAACATCCCCGGCTCTTCCGTGAATACTGACAGCCAGACAGGCAGATTCGTACACGGTCATTCTCTCATCCCTGCTTGTGGCAAGGATACCTGCAAGTATTCCGGTCAGTACATCACCTGACCCACCTGTAGACATACCATTATTTCCCGTTGTATTTAGATAAACCAGAGCTTCTTTTTTATCCGACAGATAACCGGTGCATGAAACTACAGTTCTTGCATCCTTCAATATGCATATTACACCATATCTATCCGAAAAAAGCTTTGCTGTTTCAAATGCATTTTCTTTTATATATTTTATCTTATCAGCCCCAGCAAACCCTGAAGCAGTCATTTCATCTTCTATCGAAATATAGTCTCTGAGACCGGTTCTCAGTCTCAGCATCCCCATGACATGAGGAGTCAGGATTACCTGTTCATAACCAAGTTTATTCTTAAGGCTACTTAGCACTTCTCCAGGATCTTCAGTGGAAAGAATATTAAGTGCATCCGCATCCAGAATGATCCTTTGTCCAGAGACACATTGACTGACCAAATATTCAAGAAGCTTCGTAGACATTTCTCCGGTTCCAAGTCCCGGACCTGCCATTATAACATCGGCCCACTGTATGGATGACCTGAAACTATCCCAAAAGCCATCCTCTTCCATTTTCCCTGAGTCATAGGTAAGCATCATAGCCTCTGGGATTTTATCAGCAAGCACATCCCGGTTTAAACTATGAGTGACCACCTTCACCAGCCCTGCTCCCATTTTATAGCAGGCTTTTGAGCAGAGTTCAAGAGCTCCGTAGACCTCCTCTGAACCGGCTAGAATAAGAACTTTCCCATAGGTACCCTTGTTAGAATCATCTCTACGTGGTGGTATTCTTAAACTCACATCCTCATCATCAAATTCGTATATGATCTTTTCTTTAGTATCACCTGCATCAGGTTCCCCCAGGTCCAGAATATGCTTCATATCATTGGCAGTTTTTATTTTGTAAAGCCCGATATCTCTGCAGATTATTTCGCCTGAGTATTCTCTCCCTGCTCCTATCAGCATACCATACTTAATGTATTGAAATGTAACCGTCGCGTCACATCTTACTGCAGCTCCCAGCACCTGTCCCGTGGAGCTACTGATTCCGCTTGGAATGTCAGTTCCAATAACAAAAGAACCTTTTTCTGAGGCTTCATTTATCTGTTCAACCACTTCCCGGTGAACTCCCCTCAGCTCCCTGCTGAGACCAACGCCAAACAGACCATCTATAATAATTCTGTAATCAGATATTTCTCTTCCACAATCTTCATCAGTTGCCTTGCCCTTTAAGTCAACAAATCCAACTCCAAGATTTTTAGCTATTTCAATCTGCTTTATATAAGACTGAGTCTTAGAACTTATCCCGTTTATTTCATAGATATATGTATCATATCCCCAGGTTTTAAGAATCCTGGCAGCAGCTACCGCATCCCCTCCGTTATTGCCGCTTTCAACCACAGCAAGGATAGGGTCACGGTCCTTTCTGAACCCGCCCAGCTTTTCTTTATATTTTTCATAGCCGGAATCATCAATTTTTGAATTACTTCTTATAGCAAATGAAATCAATTCTCCAGCCAGTGTTTCGGCCGCTTTCTCCATCAGAACAAGCCCAGGAATTCCTATCTCGTCCTGGGTATATTTATCTATTAACTGTGCCTGTTTTCCTGTGGGATAAAATTTCATTTTGATTCCTTTTGAGACTATTCCTAGTATGCCCTTCCCAGCGCATATATCTTATTAATATCGCCATGAATGACACTATATGGCCAGTACTTTGTGCTTCGCTCGTAGGATCCAGGATCATTTACCATGAATCCATTATTATTATAACCATAGATAACAATGAAATGTCCTGAGCCAGAGTGGGTGAAATTACCATAATGCACACTGAGTACTAACATTTCCCCATTATCCAGGTGTGCTTTCATCTCAGCTTCATTATTACTTATTTCCTGACAAAATAGTCCGAATTCAGCCGCACCATTTAAAAACAGCTGATGTGAGGTACCAACTCCCCTCACATAATAATTATGATTCATACTGTAGGTCGCGATCATTGGCGGCGATGCATTACTTATATTTGTAAGACCTGTAACCACCATCGAGAAACATGTAGGTCCACAGGCAGATGATTTCATGGTACCCATTCCATATGGATATCCGGCCCATCTAGGATCATACTGAAGAAGAAGCGGATGTGGTGCATTTAGCTCCTCATCAGTCAGAGTCAGAACGAACTGACCATTCGTTGCCACCCTATTCATACTGGAAACGATATTGATACCACCGTAATTCACACCGCTATTGTTAGCCCTTGCTTCCTGTTCAGCTGCTGCAATTATTGCTTCGTCACTGGCAGACAGATTGTCATCAGCAACGTCATCAACAGTTACATCAGACGCATCAGTCTCATCGATCATATCATCATACTCTTCATCCTCAGGTTGAAGATCCGGAGCTTCAGTACTGAATTCCGAAAATTCTCTGGTAGACTGTGACTTCTGATATTCTGCCAGAAGCATTTCATTTATCCTGTCCTCCATGGACTGGGTAGTTTCCTCGGTAGAGGCATTCTCAGCTTTTTTTGCATTCTTCTTTTCATCTGCAAGAAGCGATAAAAAAAATACCAGCACAAGAGTAACCGGCAAGACTAAAAATATTAAGATGTATTTTGTTTTCTTCTTCATAATCCAATCCTTTCACCACATCCGCCCCGGATGGGGCGGCGGATGAAATATGTTCTTTTATTAATCGTGTAATTTTCTCTTATCTACTACTCTTACTGCTTTGCCTTCGCTTCTAACGATAGACTTAGGTGGAAGCAGATGCATCTTTGGTCTGATACCAAGCATCTGAACCATGGCACCTGTAAGAGCCTTTCTAGCTTTCTCAAGATCTTCGTCTTCCTTCATAGCCTTGAACTGCTCTTCTGAAAGCTCAACATTGATATCAAATGTATCCTCATTTCCGATACGGTCAACCATGATCTGATAGTTAGGTGTATATCCTTGCTTCAGAAGAACTGTTTCTATCTGTGATGGGAATACATTTACACCACGGATGATCATCATATCATCTGAACGTCCCTTTGGCTTACACATCTTTATATGTGTTCTTCCACAGATACACTTCTCTCTCTTAAGAACTACGAGGTCACGGGTTCTGTATCTGAGCAGTGGAAATGCTTCTTTATCAAGTGATGTAAATACCAGTTCTCCCTCTGTTCCTTCCGGAAGAACCTCTCCTGTTTCAGGATCTATAACTTCAGCATAGAAATGATCCTCATTTATATGCATTCCTGTCTGTGCCTCGCATTCATAGGAAACACCAGGCCCACTTATCTCTGTAAGTCCATATATATCATAGGCCTTGATTCCAAGAGATTGTTCAATACTATGTCTCATTTCCTCTGTCCATGGCTCTGCTCCAAATATACCAGCCTTGAGATTTATATCATCTGCTGACATTCCCATCTCATGAAGCTTCTCACCGATATATGCTGCATATGAAGGTGTACAGCAAAGAATAGTTGAATTCAGATCCTTCATGAACTGAATCTGTCTCTCAGTATTTCCTGATGACATAGGAATTGTAAGACATCCTACCTTGTGAGAACCGTCATGAAGTCCTGCACCACCTGTGAAAAGTCCATAACCATAAGCAACCTGTACAACATCCTTCTTAGAACCACCAGCAGCTACTATAGCTCTTGCACAGCACTCTGCCCACAGATCCAAATCATTCTGTGTATAAAAGGCAACTACTCTTCTTCCTGTTGTTCCACTGGTTGAGTGTATACGAACGCAGTCCTTTACAGGTTTTGAAAGAAGTCCATATGGATATGCCTCTCTCAGGTCATTTTTTGTGAGGAAAGGAAGCTTTGAGATATCTTCCATACACTTGATATCCTCAGGTGCAACCCCCTTTTCATCCATGAGATTACGATAGTACTCGTTATTCTCATATACATACTTTACCTGCTTAAGGAATTTCTCCTCCTGAAGAGCTTTCAGCTGCTCTACAGGCATTGTTTCAATTTCTTCCTGAAAGTATTTTTTTGCCATTTTTTGCAATCCTCCATTCCTTGCTTTTCTTCAGACATGGCTGCATTCCCCCTCTATGGAACTCCGGGGGTATACATCCCCAATATCGAATGCAGGAATCTCCAAATTTTTTCTGTTTAATAAAAATATCGGTCAGTTAAAAAACAACCAACCGATATTTTATCACATATCTATTCAATATGAAAGTATTACTTAGTCTTCATCAGCCCTTTTGTTACTATTCACAGTTAACTCAAAAAGCATTCTTTTTGAGTTCCTGCTTCACATATATCATGAGACGCCCTTTTTACATATCAGCTGACCACCCTCTGCATCCAGCAGAACCGTGTCTCCCATAGCAAGACTGTTACTGAGTATGGCTCTGGCCACCAGAGTTTCAACATTCTTCTGCAGGAATCTCTTAAGGGGTCTTGCACCATATATAGGGTCATAGCCTCTGTCAATAACCAGGTCTCTTGCAGCATCTGTAAGTTCTATGCTTATCTCTTTATCTGCAACACGCTTATTAAGATCCTTCATAAGCAGCTCAACTATACCAGATATATTATCCTTTGTAAGAGGCTTGAACATTATTATCTCATCCAGACGATTCAGGAATTCAGGTCTGAAATGAAGTCTTAACATATCCGTTACCTGTTTTTCTGCCTCTTCTTTTATATTTCCCTCATCATCTATTCCTTCAAGCAGAAATTCTGAACCGATATTCGATGTCATTATCAGAATGGTGTTCTTAAAATCTACCACATTTCCTTTAGAATCCGTGATACGTCCGTCATCCAGAATCTGAAGCATAATGTTAAATACGTCCGGATGCGCTTTCTCCACCTCATCAAAGAGTACTACCGAGTAAGGGCTTCTTCTTACAGCATCTGTCAGCTGACCTCCCTCATCGTATCCAACATATCCTGGAGGCGCTCCGATGAGACGGGATACACTATGCTTCTCCATGTATTCACTCATATCTATACGAACGATATTTGCTTCATTATCAAAGAGTGCTTCTGCCAGAGTCTTGGCAAGCTCTGTCTTTCCTACACCGGTAGGGCCAAGGAACAGAAATGAACCTATAGGTTTTGTAGGATCTTTGATTCCCGCTTTAGATCTGATGATTGCTTCACTGACCAGCGATACCGCACTGTCCTGTCCAACCACTCTCTTATGCAGTTCATCAGCCAGATGGAGAGTTTTATTTCTCTCTGATTCAGAAAGCTTTGCCACAGGAATTCCTGTCCATTTGGATATAATCTTTGATATCTCTTCATCAGTTACATTTTCATGCAGCAGCTGTCTTTCCTTTATCGAAGAACTATTCTCAAGTGTTTCAAGTTCCTTCTGAAGCTCTGGTATTTTGCCATACTGAAGTTCTGCAGCTTTGCCATAATCACCTTTTCTCTGGGCAATCTCCAGATCATCCTTGGCATTTTCTATTTCCTCGCGGAGTGTTCTTACACGTTCCACCTCAGCCTTTTCATTTTCCCAGGTGGCCTTCATGGAATTTGACTTATCCTTAAGTTCTGCCAGTTCCTGTTCGATACTTGCAAGCCTTTCCTGTGACAGATGATCATCCTCATTTTTTAGAGCCGTTATCTCTATCTCCAGCTGCATTATCTTTCGTTCTATCTCATCCACCTCGGCCGGCATGGAATTAAGCTCGGTCTTTATCATGGCACAGGCTTCATCCACCAGGTCTATGGCTTTATCCGGAAGAAATCTGTCCGTGATATATCTGTTAGAAAGGGTTGCTGCAGCTACAAGAGCATTATCACTTATCTTAACACCATGAAATACCTCGTACCTATTTTTGATTCCACGAAGGATTGAAATGGTATCCTCTACTGTTGGCTCATTTACCTGCACCGGCTGGAATCTTCTCTCAAGAGCCTTATCCTTCTCGATATACTTTCTATACTCATCTACTGTAGTTGCACCTATACAATGCAGCTCGCCACGAGCAAGCATAGGTTTCAGCATATTTCCTGCATCCAGACTTCCGTCAGTTTTACCAGCACCAACGATAGTATGTATCTCATCGATGAAAAGGATTATCTGACCATCAGATTTTTTCACTTCATCAAGTACGGACTTAAGCCTCTCTTCGAATTCACCTCTGTATTTAGCACCTGCGATAAGTGAACCCATATCAAGAGCAAATATTTCTTTATCTCTTAAAGAATCTGGAACATCGCCCTTTACAATACGCTGTGCCAGTCCTTCTATAGCTGCTGTTTTACCAACACCGGGATCACCTATAAGAACCGGGTTATTCTTTGTTTTACGGGATAGTATCCTTATGATATTTCTGATTTCATTATCACGACCGATTACAGGATCCAGTTTCTGTTCTCTGGCTCTTTCCACCAGATTATAACCAAACTTACCCAGTGCATCATATGTGTCCTCAGGATTATCGGATTCCACCTTTTTATTTCCTCTTACTTCCTTTAACACCTTAAGAAAATCATTCTTTTTAACACCAAATTTTCTGAGCAGATTCTTTACCGCCTCTGTACCCTTGTCCATCAGGCCGATAAATACATGTTCTATGGAGATATATTCATCTCCCATATTCTTAGCCTCAGTCTCTGCCTTCAGCAGGATTCTTCCCATATCCTGTCCCATGAAAATGTCTTCTGAAGAACCGGACACTTTCGGCTTACTCTTTATAAGTTCTTCTGCCTCCGTAATCAGGGCACTTACTGCTATACCCATATTGCCAAGAAGCTTTGTTATCAGACTATCATCTATCGTAAGAACACTATAAAGCAGATGTTCGCTTACGACTTCCTGCTGTCCATATTCCATACACAGTCTCTGTGCTCCCTCTACAGCTTCAAGAGATTTTCTTGTAAACTTATCCGCATTCATAGTCTCACTCCTTTCTTTCCTCCATATTTTTGTAACTAATTCCTGTTACACATTGTTATTTTTTCATTGTTAGCACTCTACTTGATTGAGTGCTAATACTTATTTGACTATGTTATATCACTATCCCCATCCCTTGTCAATATATAATTACTACAGATAGCCTTTTTATTTAAACGTAAAAAATGAGTCAGAAGAACTGATTCTTCTGACTCACTTAGATACATAGTAATACGTTATTTCATACTATATAAATCTGACTTTATAAACCTGACTATATAAGCTTTGTTCCGCAGTTTGGACAGAACTTAGCACCATTTGTTGGTGAACCACATTCCGGACAGAACTTTGGACCTGCACCAGCCGCACCCGGAGCCGCCTGCTGTGGAGCTGCCTGCATTGGCTGTCCCTGCTGTGGGTAACCCTGCTGCATTGGCTGACCCTGTGGATAGCCCTGCTGCATCTGTGGCTGACCCATTCCCATACCCATACCATTCATCATCTGGCTGGCTACGGAAGCTCCCATCATCATCTCTGCCATACTGCCCATAGTAGAATTTCCACCATTCATTTTTCCATCAGCCATAGCATCGACCATTGTCATCTGAGTATATTTGTTTACATCACCAACCATAGACTGAGCTGCAGCCTGTGTGATTTTCTTCTGAATCTCTTCAGGATAATTGAAGTTATTTATACTGAAGCCTGTTACAGATATACCGTCCTTGCTGATCTCCATATCCAGATCTTCCTGGATACCTTTTGAGATATCAAATGAACTTGCCTGAAGATTGAACATGTCCTTGCCTTCTTTTGATATCCACTTCATCAGAAGCTGGTCAAGAACTGTAATTATACGAAGCTTAACATCCTCTATAGAATAGGACTGCTTAACTCCAGCAACCTTGTCAATAAGAGTCATGTAATCAGAAACCTTTACATTTGCAGTTCCATTTGCTCTTACCGGCATACCGCCTGGAAGTCCAGGAGCCTGAAGCATTATAGGTCCCTTTGTTCCCCACTTAATGGTGAATTCCTTTGTATTAATGAAAAGAACCTCAGCTCTGAGTCCGGAATTAAATCCAAATTTGAATCCCTTCAGTGTAGAAAGAAATGGAATAATCTTTGACTCTATATCATAATCACCTTCATCCTTGAATACTCCTTCTACTTTCCCCTGATAAAGGAAGATAGCATCCTGTCCCGGACGAATTATAAGACGTGAACCCTTCTTTATTTCTTTGTTAGTCCATTTCCAGAAAATGAGATTATCGTCAAACTCTTCCCATTCAACTACATTTGCAAATTGATTTGATAAAATACCCATAACTACCTCCATTAATTAAGTAATTAAATATATATATTTAAAATATATCAATAGTTCCATCACCCGAATCATCGGATGAATCAATAGACGGTGAAGGAGCCACCGGATCTGACATGCTGTCATACTTGCCAGCCAGTTCCTCAACCTCACTGAAGTCTCTCACAAAAGAAGGATTCTCCAGCTCTGCCATAGCATTAGCTCTGTCAAGCACATAATCAGCCTTTTCCTTCATTCTGTCAAACATTTCATCAGAATTTTTAGCACCGGCTTTTTCAGCCATGTGATTAAGCTTCTCCTGAGCCGCAGCGGCATCAAGTCTGCTCTTTATCTCTGTAAGTTTATTCTCAAGAACAGAAATATCAGAGCTCAGCTTTGTATTCATCTGAGACAGACTGATGTAATTAGCATTTACCTCATCAAACTTCTGCTGAAGTCTCTCTCCATCCTGTCTTACTGCTGCTAATTTGTTCTCATACACAGCTGCATCTGAAGGATTACCATTTTCATTTGCTTTTGCAATGTATCGCTCGAACTTTGCTGCCTCAGCCTGATTCTCACTTAGAGCAGCCTTTGCTCTTCTGACATCCGACTCCAGAGCTGCTGTCTCAGACTTAACCTGACCAAGATCAGACCTTAGCTGAATCAAATATTTCTCAATAGATTTTTCAGGATGTTTATCTTCTTTATTACTGAATACGGCATTGATATTCGATGCCATTATATCTTTAAATCTGGATAATATTCCCATCTCAGCCCCCTTGTTAATCTATATTTTCTTTTTTTAGGAGAATAACTGCACTTAAGCAGTCCGGCTCCACAGATAAAGATATGCCTGCGTTCTTGCCGCAAATCTCTCCTTTTTAAGAAGTTCACGCACTTCCTCCCTAGTATACCACTCTGCTTCTATCTCTTCAAATGAAGAATCACTTTTTTGAATATTACCATCACAGGTTCCTACTATGCAGACATTCATCTCATTAGAAAAACCAACTGCACTGTAGCTGAGTCCAATAATGTCATCCACCGAAAGAAGTTCCAGTCCTGTTTCTTCCCTTAGCTCTCTCGCAGCAGCCTGCTCAGGTGTTTCCCCTTCATCAATAAGTCCAGCCGGAAAATTGTACACCCACATTCCTGCAGCCATCCTGAACTCACGGTTTATCAGGATTTTTTCACCATCCGGTGTTGTCATTATAAGTACTACCGCATCCGGTTTGGTACCATGGAGCTGTTCGTAAGTAGATATATCACTATTCCTGCTTATTATTTCGTAGGTCTTGGGATATCCATCCTCGGTTTCATAATCCACATCATACCTGCTGATGAATCTTCCCTCTGATACTTTTCTTATTCCTTTATATCTCATTTTTCATCCTTCTTTTCTGCCACCGTCATGCCCAGTCCAGACTCTGGCGGATAGCTTCCATTTCATCGTCCATCTCTGCAAGACTGTCAGCACATTTCTTAAGTCTAGCCACAACTTCGTCCGGATGTTTCAGTTCTTTTTTATATTTCAGCTTATGATCAACAGACGCCCAGAAATCCATAGCAATGGTTCTGAACTGAACCTCTACCTTCATATGCTTCTTTCCTTCTGACAGAAAGATAGGAATATCAACAATTATATGAAAACTTCTGTAACCATTTGACTTTGGATTCTCGATATAATCCTTTCTCGCGAGAAGCAGAACATCATCCTGCTGAACTAATAGGTCGGCAAGTCTATATATATCCTCCTTAAAAGAACAGACAACCCTTATTCCGGCTATATCAAATATCTCACCTTCCATATTTTCAACATTGATATCAACTCCATGAAGCATCATTTTTTCAACAATACTTGTGGGGCTTTTTAATCTCGTTTCTATAGACTCAAAGGGATTACGGTCGTATTGAAGCGAGAATTCCTCATTTAGTACATTCAGTTTTGTTTCTATTTCCATGATGGCACATCTATACAGTGTCATCAGCTCCTGAAACTCTTTTGTCCTTGAAAAGACCTTAGCAACTTCTTCAGCTTCTTTTCTTATCTGAGTTTCCTCCGGATAGTCCATATTTTCACCTATGTAAGCTTTCTAAAATTTGAATTTCTATACTCTTTTGGAGTAGTTCCTGTAACCTTTTTGAATACACTAATAAAGTAGCTGTGTGAAGAGAATGAAAGATCCGTAGCTATTTCTATACTGGTCTTATCAGTATATTTCAGCAGCCAGCAGGCTTCCTCAATTTTCTCATTTCTGATATATTCACTAACAGAATAACCCATCTCTTTCTTGAAGAGTTTAGAGAGATAAGTCTCATTAAGCGCAACCTTTTCAGCCAGTTCTGATACCGTCAGACTCTTATGGATATTTTCACGGATATAATCAACACACTGCATGATCTGTTTTGATTTTGCAGTTTTGATAGTTGATTCAGCCATGTATTCACAGAAAGCTTCCACCATCTCCCACTGGACCTTCTGAATATCCTCAACTCTCTGCATCTGGTCAGCTTTTTTAATGTAAGCATCGCTCAGTTTATATGCAAAGTCCTGAGGCATTCCACGGCTTATGCAGACTCTGGTAATAAGCGTAGTCATGGCTATATGGTGATACATCATATTACGTACAGGATTATTTGAAAGAATTCCTCTTTCTTCTGCATTTGAATTGGGATCAACAGCCCATCTTCTCCTTACTTCATCCAGACGTCCTTCCGCCACCAGATTATAAAAAGCCATCTCCATATCATATGTCGGATGTTTTACATCACTTTCTCTTTCATCAAACATGCTTCTTGTAACTTCAGCTTTAATATCACTCATAACGTACCCTCACTTTCCAAATCGTAACACCCCTGATTTTTTCATTATATGTCATTATACCATATTTTTTATAATTTGGATATTTCCACCAATAAATATTAAAATTCTATACATAAAGTTGATACAATTTGCAATATATTTGTATCTTTTTAGTAAGGAATACCATATACTTACTTCAAGATAACAAATCGCCCCCTGTTAAAGAAGATTATATCTTCTTTAATCATATAAATACTTTTAACCTTCACTAATGGTAAAAGGACGGATTCGCATGGAT
>CACZOE010000200.1 GCA_902782695.1 uncultured Lachnospiraceae bacterium
GAGCCTACGCCAACACCGACAGCAACGCCAACAGTAGAACCTACAGGTGAGCCAACGGCAACACCGACGGCAACACCGACAGCAGAGCCAACGGATGAGCCTACGCCAACACCGACGGCGACACCAACGGCAACACCGACAGCAAGTCCAACACCGACAGCAAGTCCAACACCGAAGGCAACGGCGACACCAACGGCAACGCCAACAGCAGAGCCAACACCGGAACCAACGGATGAGCCTACAGCAGAACCAACAGTAGAGCCAACCGAGACACCGGCAGAGCCGACTGAAGCACCTACTGAGGCGCCGGCAGTTGTTCCATCAGCTACACCAACAGTAGCACCTACCGAGGCACCTGCAGAAGAAATAGGAAAAGTACTTGAATCAGAAGATGCAGAAGGTAATTATGTAGCTATCGATGAGAGTTCGCTTCTGGCATTAGCAGAGGAAGATGATTCTGAAGCAGATGGACTTGAAGCTCTTGCACTGTATACAGGACCTGAAAGTAAGAATGTAACATCTATCTATGTTCCTGATACCATCGAAGCAGATGGCATTACCTACAAGGTTGTCGGAATAGCAGATGGAGCTTGCGCAGGCTGTAAGAAGCTGAAGAGTGTAGAGATAGAAAACAATGTCAGATTTATAGGTAAGAAAGCCTTTAGCGGAGATAGCAAGCTGTCAAAAGTAACCTTTGTGTCAGGCTCACAGGTTATGAACATAAAGGATAGTGCATTTAAGGGCTGTACATCTCTTAAGAAGGTAACAATACCTGCATCAGTTAAATATATCAGCAGTAATGCATTTAACGGATGTACAAAACTTACAACTGTAACTTTTGCTAAGAAATCTAAGCTTGAAAAAATAGGTAAGAAAGCGTTCTTCAATTGTAAATCTCTTAATGCTATGACTATTACAAGCAAGAAGCTGAAGAAGGTTCAGAGCGGAGCATTTAAGAATGCAGGAAAGAAGTCCTATGGTAAGTTTAAGATTACAGTACCGAAGAAATATAAGAATAAGTATCAGAAATTCTTTAGGAAGGCTGGACTTAATTCAGCCGTTAAGGTAATCGGTAAATAAATCGATAAAATAGACTTAGTAAAGTTATTAACCTTGACCACGCTTACGATGTAGGCGTGGTCTTTAAGTTGATTTTTTTAACTGTATATGTTACTTTTGAGTGCGATATATCACTATAGAAGGGAAGTATTAAAGGTGAGGAAAAATAATGGTAGTACTTTCAGAACAGTTATCTCTGCTCTTGCAGCTGTGATAACAATTGGAAGCGGAGTATTAACATTTAAGGACGGAATCGATAAGGTAAATGCTGAAGAAGATTTTAAGCCTGTAGAAATCAATGAGACTAATTTTCCTGATGATAATTTCAGAGCTATCATCTCCGGAGCTGATTATGACCGGGATAGAAATGGTGTCATCGACGCAGATGAGAACCTGGTATTAAGAAATATCTGGTGTACCAATTCTAATATTAAGAGCCTTAAGGGTATCGAGTATTTTACAGAGTTACGTGGCCTCTATTGTATGAACAATCAGATAGAGGAAATGGATCTCAGCAACAACAAACTGCTTACCGGAGTTTGGTGTTCAGGTAACAAATTTACATCCCTTGATTTTACACCGAATCCGGATCTGGAATGGGTCTATTGCTTTGATTGCAATCTGACCTCTCTAAATATATCAAACAATCCGAAGATGTCATATGTGGAGTGTAATACAAACCCACTTACTGAACTGGATGTATCTCACAATCCTGAGCTGGAGCATCTGACCTGTGGTTCCTGTGAACTCACTTCTCTGGATCTAAGCAATAATCCAAAGCTGTCACATCTGGATGCTTTCAGAAATAAGTTCACTACACTGGATGTTACTCACAATACAAAGATGAAGAGACTGGATATCTGGGATAATCCGGGACTTGGAAGCATAGATGTCAGCAAATGTCCGGGGCTTCAGTATTACAACTGTGCGCATAATGATGTAACAAGCATAGATGTCAGCAACAATCCTGAACTTCAGAAGCTGGTCTGCAGTTATAATCAGATCACATCACTGAATCTGAGTAATAATCCAAAGCTGGTTTATCTGGATTGTGCAGTTAACAGTCTCACAGGACTTGATCTTTCAAATAATAAACATCTGTATTTCCTGCAGGCGTTTACAAATTCATTTACAACCCTTGATATCAGTAATAACCCTTTCCTTGTAAAGACCTATACAAGTGGCGAGAAGAAGGATGAATCAGCTGTATGTAAGGGACATTCATGGACTATTAATTACGGTGGACAAACATCAACCGGTGGAGATAATATATATTTCCTTTGCTTTGATGATGTGGTTACTCTGAATACAGTAAATAATAATCCTGCTCCTCCTGCAGAGGAAGATACTACCTATAATGCTAAGGAAGGGGAGAATCTGGTTACCCGTGCAATGGTGGTACAGACTCTCTACAATATGGCAGGTAATCCGTCAGTTGCCGGTTTAAAAACCAGATTTACTGATGTTGAGGCCGGAAGCTGGTATGAAAATGCCGTTATCTGGGCTGAGAATAACAGCATATGTGTAGGTTATCCTGATGTTTCTTCTGATACATTCGGTGTAGGTAAATGGATTCAGAGACAGGACCTTGCTTTCATGCTGATGAGATACTCTGAACTTATGAAATATAAGAGAGATATTGATTTCGGACGTAGTGATAATTTCCTGGATTACTTTGATATAGATTATTATGCATGGGAAGCTATCTGCTGGTCAGCTACATATGATATCATGGTCGGCATTGGTGCACCTGGTGCTCCAAAGGAAGAACAGAAGATAGATCCTCATGGAACAGTTACCAGAGAAGTCTTAGAAGCTACAATTAAGAATATGATGGAAGTAAACGGCCTGGAGCTGGCTACGGTTCCAATACCAACTACTATTGATGTGCTTCCTGAACCACCTCGTGAAGAGGGTGAGATAACTCCTGAGAACCCTATAGAGACGAAGGAGCTGGAGAAGACCATCCTTGAAACAAAGGATGAGAAGGATCCGGAGGGTACTACCTACTCAATACTTCAGGCTCGTGGTTCAGCAAAATCAAATAAATCAATTAAACTTAACTGGAAGAAGGTTAAGGGTGCTGAGAAGTATATCATTTACGGCTGCAAGTGTGGTGGTAAGAATAAATATAAGAAAATAAAAACAGTCAAGGGTACAACTTATACTGTTAAAAAACTGAAGAAGGGCACAGCCTATAAATATATGGTTGTGGCAGTGAGGGGAGATAAGGCTCTTGCTGTTTCAAAGGCTGTTCATGTAGTAACTAATGGTGGAAAGAGCGAGAACTATACAAAGGTCAAGCTCAGTAAATCAAAACTCACATTAAAAGTAGATAAGTCTAAGAAGATAAAGGCTACACTGAAGCATGGAAAGAAGAAGGTTGTCGTTCATCGTAAGACTTCATGGGAGTCTGATAACCTCGCCGTAGCTACAGTAAAGAATGGAAAAATAACTGCTGTTGGAAAAGGAAGCTGTTATATCTATGCTTACTCTCAGAACGGACTATCTGCTAAGGTAAAAGTTACTGTAAAATAAAATTTTTGTAAAAAAATAACTCATTTAATGAAAATACCTCATTCGGACTGTTGCTCTTTTGTTGCGCTTATTGCAGTATAATAAATCTAGAATTTCAAACAGATAATTTGATTCGGGGTGACAATTTTTGTTTGGGGAGAGTTAGACAAAAAGTCGGAAATAGAGGAAATCTCATTTCCGGCTTTTTTCGTTCTTTACTGAGGAGGTGTGACTATGATAAAAATCAAGAGGAAAACTGAAGGAGAGGCTCTGAAGCTTACAGTCTCCGGAAGGCTTGATACATCCACTGCGGCCAAACTAGAAGCTGAGGTGGAAAGGATAGGTGAAGATGTTTCAGATCTGATCTAAAAGGGCTTGAATATATATCATCAGCCGGACTCAGAGTTCTGCTTTCTACTCAGAAGAAAATGAATAAGCAGGGGAATATGTTTATAAGGAACTGTTCCTCTGATATTATGGAAGTATTCGAGGTGACAGGTTTCTTAGAGATTATTAATATTGAGTAGCTTCGGTGATTTGATTCCTGACTTAGATTATGAGAAGCAAAGATCAGCATTGAGATATTAAGTATTGGAATGTATAATTATCAAATGAAAGTAAATATTAATCTGATAGGAAGACAATTATGGATGAATACAAAGTTCTTATAATAGATGATGACGAGGTGATCGCCCAGTCTACAGCTGAATATTTCAATATGTTTGATGTGAAGACTGCATATGTAACCAGCTTCGAGTCTGCGGTAGATTTTCTGGATAGATCATCTGTTTCTTTACTTCTGTTGGATATAAACCTGGGAGAAAAATCCGGGTTTGAGCTATGTAAAAAAGTCAGAGAAAACTATGACATGCCGATACTTTTTATCAGCGCAAGGACAAGCGATGATGATGTGCTTATTGCTCTAAAAATAGGTGGTGATGATTATATCAAGAAGCCTTATACACTCAGCATACTTCTTGCAAAGGTTCAGGCAATACTTGCCAGATATGAGAAGGCAAAGGAAGCTGCAGAGCAGTCAGCAGCACAGTCTTCCCAGGGTAAAGCTGATAATGAACCGGAAGAAACGGTGTTTAGTCTTTCTTCGGATGTTACCCTTGATACCAATACTCACAAGCTCTTAGTAAAGGGCGAACAGGTAAGCCTTAAGGCTATGGAATATAAACTTCTATTATATCTGATAAAGAATTCTGGAAGAGTTGTAACTAAGGATGAACTTCTAAAGAATGTCTGGGATGATGAATTTGTTGGAGAGGGTACCCTTGCAGTTCATATAAGACATCTTAGGGAGAAATTAGAGAAGGATTCAAAGAATCCTGATATAATCAAAACTATATGGGGAGTAGGATATATCATTGAATAATTATTATAAAGTGTTAATATCGCTTGCTATATTATTCTTGTTGGGACTATGTTTTACGGCCTTCTTAACTAGAGACGGTTCATTTGCTGTCTCAAATAATCAGCCGGATTCTGTCATATTAAATGATATTTCTGAAACAGCTGCTTCGAATTGGACTGATCTAAGTATATTAGTTGAAAAAGGATATAAAGTCGATTATGTGATTCTGGATGATAACAATAAGGTTCGCTATGATGCCCAGATAAATAATAATACTGAATTAAAAAAGAATATAACTGTAGAGAAAGCTATCAATAAAAAGTATTCATATATGTATATCGAAAAGGATGGAGATATACTTGGTACAGTGATTCTCTTTAATGATAGTAGTTATATATATAATAGGATGAGATTCAGCATGATACTTGGGTTCGCAGCTTTTGGAGTTGTATTTTTGCTGGGTGCATTATTTTACGGCTCTTATATAAAGAAGCATATTGTGATTCCATTTGACAATATGAAGGGCTTTGCTGAGAACGTTGCTATGGGTAACCTGAATGAACCGCTCCTTATGGATCAGGATAATATGTTTGGTGCATTTACTGAAAGCTTTGATATCATGCGAGAGGAGTTGGCTCATTCGAGGCAGAGAGAGATAGATCTTCAGAGAAGAGAGAAGGAACTGATTGCTTCCCTTAGTCATGATCTTAAGACACCGATCACAGGTATTAAGCTTACAACAGAACTGTTAAAGGCTAAGAATCCTGATGATGCGTATATTCAGGATAAGCTGGATAATATCTATATGAAGGCGGATCAGATAGATAATCTTGTAAGCGATATATTTACATCAACGTTAGATGATCTGGGTGAGTTCAAGGTGAATTGTCAGGATGAACAATCGATGGTTCTTTCTGCCATTATAAAGAAGTATGATGATAAGAATCTTGTAACGGCTTCGGAGCCTCCAGGTGTCGTGTTAAGTATTGATAAGAAGAGGATGAGTCAGGTTATAGGAAATATAATCTCTAACTCCTATAAATATGCGGGTACTTCAATAAATATTAGTTACAAAGTGATTGATGATTATCTGGAGATGCGTATTCAGGATTTTGGACCTGGAGTACCTGAAAGTGAGATCACTCTTATTACGAATAAGTTTTATAGAGGAAAACAGTGGATTGATAGCGAGGCTGAAGGAAATGGTCTGGGGCTATATATTGCGAGAATCCTCATGGAGAAAATGAATGGAGAGCTACTACCAGAGAGCAGTGATGAAGGATTAGTTGTATCACTACTTATTCCATTGAGTTAATTTTTTTGCAGAATCGGTTGGTACTACCCATAAATTTATTCATCCGGATGATGTTAAATCTGTAGAACAGGTTTTAAACAAAAGTGCCATGATAAAACGTATATCTGAACTTAAAAAGTATTCGCTGTCATTTCGAATGATAGTAAATGGTAAGATAGTTCACATGCGTCATATCGAGGTGAAATGCCAAGACAATAGAGGCTTTGTATTAAGTGATAAAAATGGAGATCCGGAGTATTTTGGCGGTATTATAATTACAGAATGATATCCAGTTAATAATTTGATAAGAATTTAATAATTCTTCGATAAAGAAATAATAGAAGAAACCATGTATACTACGTTCAGATGATGAGAAAACCTGGGAAAAAGGTTATAGATCAAAGAAAGGAAGTAGTAAACATGGTTTCTTCTAATTTAGGCGATAAAAGTATTCTTAGAACAGAAAAGCTCTGCAAATCATTTTCAAATGGCGGCAGACAGCAGCATGTAATTAAGAACTTAGATATGGAAATAATCGAGGGAGACTTCACAGTAATAATGGGAGCATCTGGATCTGGAAAGTCCACTCTTCTCTATGCGCTTTCTGGAATGGATAAGCC
>CACZOE010000201.1 GCA_902782695.1 uncultured Lachnospiraceae bacterium
TAACAGATTTTTTATTCCCTATTGTCTTTAAGACTTTCAACCAGATCAACCTTACCGGCCTTTCCTCTAAGCAGAAGCAATGAAAGTACATAACTTACAATTACCAGAATACTCATTTTAACTATCGATATAGGATAGATACAAGTTGCCAGATAGGTTTTATATACTGACACATTTGCATTAAAGACTCCTTTGGTTCCAAAGAATCCAAGGAGGAAGCTGAGTACTATCGCTATGGGAACAAGGAAATGATATACATTCAGAACCATTGAATTAATCTCTTTATTCCTGTAGCCCAAAACCTTAAGCATTGATACTGATGGCGTAGATTCGGTGATAAGTACATTTACCATCATATAAACAACCACAACACAGATAATAATTGCAAATATATTGATCACTCCCACCAGGTCTTCCATACTTGTTTTTACTTCATTGATCTGATCTGCAAGCGACTGCTTGGATATGGTTTTCACCAGCTTGTCACTATCTATATCAACTTGTTCTTCTGACATAATGACGTTGTATGGCAGCTTCAGTTCTGTGACCCCAAATTCTTCAGCTGTAAGCGCTTCGATCGTGTCCTTGATATCATCCTCTGTCAGTTCCTTAGCCCGCTCCATCATATCTAAGGTATCACCATCCACACTTGTGGGATCTACTGCCATTTTAGCTGCAGCTTCCTCGATTCTTTCCATATCGATATCAAGCTTCTGATATACAACGTCCAGTATATCATCTTCACTCATCTCATCCAGTTTTGAAATCTTATTATATTCTTCGATATCAATATCAAGTAACTCTACTGCATTCCTTCTGGAGCAATAGATGGCAGCCTGCGAATCGTTCTTAACTATATCCGTAATCTTCACTGTATATTCATCCAACGTTATCGGATCGACTATAGTTATCTCATCACCAACTCCGGTGTCAAAAGCCAGACTCGCCATGGATGTGATGTAGTAATGGTCTTCTTCGAAGTCCAGTTCATTTCCATCTGTATCCTTGAAGTTGATCATATCAGGACTGTCTATTCCCAGGAGCATAAGAATATCCTCACGTCCCTTAACCTCATAGCTTACACCCAGGATTGCATTTCCTTTTTCCGGCTCTCCAAGTTCCGGTGTTTTCAGAAAATATTCGTAGTTAAATGTGCCAATCTGATCTACTGTGTGCTTCACATACGCATCCATTGAATCTATACAGGAAAGACAGAATGCATAGAGCATGCCGCCGAAGGCAAGACCAATCACCACTATGATGCTTCGTCCCGGCTTTCCGAATACCTGTCTCAGCTTGAACTTTGTCTTTACACTTAAACGACTCTTCTTCATACGAAGCTTAGATGCCACACCGCCATGACTTCTTCCTGAAATCATGGTTATAACATCCGTCTTCATTACTTTTCTTGCAGACCTGTATACCGAAAATGTGTACAGAACCGTCGGTACAAGCACTGCTATCAGTATGTTCGCAGTAGATATGCTGTATGCGGTAGGAACAGGTTCTATCTTGTAGAATAGATTACTTAAAAGCTTATCCGATAAAAGAAGTGAAATAACAACTCCCACGCCTGTTCCCAGCAGTCCTAACATTATCCCGTACATTGCATAGTGCCTTGAAAGTTCATTTTTTCTATATCCCAGCGCGATCAAAACACCTATCTGCCTGCGATCATTTTTTATCTTTCTTCCTATGACAACGGATATTATAATCGAGATAAATATTACAAGTATTAAGATGACGATATTCATCATATTCGAAGTTTCTTCTATCTCTGTTTTCGGAGTATTGGTTCTTGTATTAGTATCAGCCTTCAGATAAGAAAGCATGCTGTAATCTTTGTTGATTGCTTTTCTTACTTCACTCTCATTATCCTTGTTATATCTTATGACATAGTATTCTTTTACATCGGAGTCGCTTTCCTCATCTGTATCTTTCTCTTCTGAATCATCAGTTATATCCTCGGATTTTTTATCAGAATCAGCAGCCTCATTCACCAATTCATCAAATTCCTCATTGCTGACCATTCCGATACCAAATTCTGATTTAAGTGAAAATGTATCTGAAGTATCTTTTATCGGAAATAGATAATCTGTTCGTTCAAAGTCACCTGTATATTCAAACTTATGA
>CACZOE010000202.1 GCA_902782695.1 uncultured Lachnospiraceae bacterium
ATCATTAACCTTTAATGTTTCTATCTTCTTACCTTCTGGTATTTCAACAGAAACCTTGATACGATCGTTCTGGTAGATAGAGTCTCCTGATGCAACATCTGTTCCATCAATAGTTACATTTACTCCCATAGGTATAGTAATCGTAACAGGACTTGCCTGACTATCAGCAACATAGCTCATAGTTTCTTTTCCAAGAGGAACACCTGCATAAGTTTCTATATCATCAGTCAGAACTATGTCGTATTTGTCATCCTTACTAAAGAATCCATCTTCAAGCTGCAGTTCTACATAACGAACAACCTGATCACCATTATATTCACGAATATTGTTCTTATTTACAACAACATTTGCTTTAACTGCTTCACCAGCTTTTTCAAGTTTTATACTATCTTTTAAAATCGTATCCACAAGAAGATATTTATCAAATGTAATCTTCAGCTTATCTCCATAGTTTGCAACTCTGGAGATATGAGCCGGAGCAGTCGAAACCATACAAATGTTAACATCCAGCTGTGGTGGTGGAACGACCAGCTTCTCACTTTTAGCCGTATCATATCCATCCTTTGAATAAACTACCTGCCATAAACCTTCTGGTACATCCCATGCATAACAACCATTAAAATCTGTAAGAAGTGGATTTTCCTGTCCATACTCTTCTGCATCCCAGATTTCCATATCACCTGCATCATTTTCATAATACAGTGTTGCTGTTACACCAGATATTCTGTTATCTTCAAATGTCTCATATACATAACCACTAGGATCGACAGAAGTTCTACTCGTTGCAGTATTTTCTTTTGTTTTTCCAGAATCATTAGTATTATCCTTCGATCCCGAACCAGTTGAGTCCGAACCATTATTTTGTTCATCCATCAATTTTTGTAATGCACTTTTAATTAATTCATCTGAAATTATTGTCTTTAACAATATATTATACGCAAGATATATACTTTCATTTGAAGGAATTAGAATACCATTATCAACGATTTCAGATATACTATATCTTTCTAAAAGAGTATTGTATTTATCTTCTATTAATTCATTATTTACAGTAAATTTATATACATCCAGATTTACGTTTATAAATTTATCTAATTCAGCAATATATTCCTTAGCTCTATTACCAGAAGCCTCCGCACCGTTTTTAACAATTCTTTCCAACTGTTTTTTCATATTAGATGCACTCCTCTGGAGTTCCTGACCATTATTTAGCTTCGATCCTTGATCAACTAGTTTTTCTATTCTTTGAACCGCATTCTTTACATCAGATTGTTCTGCCGTACTACCAGTAGCCCCTACCATTACAGCATTACAAGTAATTCCTGAAGCCGCACTTATTGATGCCAAATCTGTTACAGTACTCTCGGTTCCATAAGCCTGAATAGACTGAACAAAACTGTCTTCAGTCTCATAAAAAACGCTTCGACCGACAAAATTATTTGAACCCACCTTTACGAAGGTATCATATTTATGAACATAAGCCACCTGACCATCCAATTCAACCTTTGTAAATTCTTCCTCATTTGGAGTAAATGTATCTGCCGGTTCACAGTACTTCAGCTCGTATAGAGGATTCTCATCATCAACCATAAATTTAGATAGTACGATGTAAGAATCTTCAGCCTCAGTCTCTCCACTACATATCAATTCCTCTTCTTCCGGCTCAAAACTAATGGTGCAATTATCAGGATTATATGTGAGTCCAGCCTTGAAATAACTTACAGAAAATCCTGTTGGAATCTTCGATGAGTTTAATGTTACCTGTCCATGCCAGTAACCGAACACATCATTATATTCCATATCCACAACTTCAACAGACCCATTTGTAAGCGTTATTTCAGATGTAACAAATCTAATATCTGTATCATCAGAGAATACAGCATATAGATCAAACGGTGATGATGGAGCCATCGAGATATTAAGATTTGCCAATTCAACGGAAGGATCTCCCGCATCATATGTATGTCCATTATGAACTATTTTAAATGACACAACAGAAGTATCGGTGCTTCCGCATACGATTGTTGAAATCTGAGATTCCTTTCCTGTCTTTTTATTTACAGCTTTCATATAGTGAATCTTTCCATTTTCAGATTCAGGAAGAACTATCTCAGTTCTATAAGCACCATATTTATTAGCCGTTACACTACCTACTTTTACATCACCATCATAGATTAAGATATCAGCATTTTTCTCTGCATTTCCTCTTGCTATAAAACTATTTGAACGCGTAGCTTTAGGAATCACCAAAGTCAGATCATTAAGTTCAAATACAGCCCTTCCCAAGCTATTTACATAGTCTTCGCCTGCTGCTATATATGATGTCTTACCACTGAACTCAAGCTGAGATGTAGTAACTGTACTCAAAACCTTTGCTCTATAACGGATTACTACTTCATTTTCATCTGTAGAAATAGTAAATACATTATCCACAGGTTCAATGTCAGACGCTTCACCATTAATCGTAAGACTGTTATCTATGTATTTTGTTCCTGCCGGCATAGCAAGAATAATTTTTGTATCCTCTCTGGTTACGCTTGTCTTAAATACAGCTTCTGCACGAACTACAACAGAGTCTCCAATCATACCCGATGAAGTATTCAGCATTATTCCTGATTTATCCAGATTCAGAAATACCTCTCTGTCTTCTGCAGCCGGAACAGATATATTTGAAGTGGCGATGATACCATCTTCAACTGTAATGCTCTTCTTGCTGTAATATCCTGAAACCGTGCTGGATTTCTTAAGCGCGTTAAATGTCTTGCAACTATCAATAGCTACACTTTCATCTGCTATGGCAAATGTATAATCTCCGGCAGCAAGTTTTGTAAATGATGCACTTTCCTTAATATTCTTTCTATATAGAACCATATTTCCATCAGCATCATATACCATCATATGGGATTTTCCAGTTGAAACACCATCATCTCGCTCAACGTTAAACCACACACCGCCATACTGATACATTGTTCCTACTACCTTACAGCTGCCTATTGCAGCAGTAGTAACA
>CACZOE010000203.1 GCA_902782695.1 uncultured Lachnospiraceae bacterium
GCCTTATCATAGAAACACCGTCAAATCCGGCGATGCATGTTACTGATATCAAAGCACTTTCAGAGATAGTAAGAGACTTAAATGAAAGGAATGGAATAAAAACAGGGGATGATGCAGGTGAAGGTAGTCCTCATCCGGATATCAATGAAGTCTTTAAAAATAGACGCGTATACCTCATCGTAGATAATACATTATTATCCCCATACTTCCAGAATCCACTTACGCTGGGAGCAGATATAGTAGTTCACAGTGCAACCAAATATATCGCCGGTCATAATGATGTTCTGGCAGGAGCGGTTGTGGTAAAGGAGAAGGCGCTGAGAGAATTTTTCTACTTCTTTGCAATGTGCGAAGGGTTTGTGCTTTCGGCAGATGACAGCTGGCTGGCTCTCCGGGGACTTCAGACTCTTTCCGTAAGACTCGACAGAGAACAGGCAAATGCATTTGAAGTTTTGAAATACCTGAAGCAGAGTTCAAAGGTTGAAAAGGTACTGTATGTCGGTGACCCGGATCATGAGGATTATGAGTTATCAAAAAGACAGACCAAGGGTTACGGTGCACTTATTTCATTTTATGTGAAAGAACAGTCAAAGATTCCTGAGATACTTGAAAGACTGAAGGTAATAAATGTGGCAGGAAGTCTTGGCGGAGTTCAGAGTCTTATCACTTATCCGGTGGCTGGAATTCAGATGCCGATACCTGAGGAACAGAGAATCGAGACAGGAGTTACTGATAAGCTTCTCAGAATTTCCGTAGGAGTTGAGGATGTGAGAGATCTGATAGAAGATCTGGAACAAGCCCTTGATGTATAAAAGCAGAGGGTCTGAATAAATATTTATACCAAATAACAACACTAAAAATAAGATAAATGAATAATGGAAGGAAAAATGAAACAATGAGACAGATAGCAATTTATGGAAAAGGTGGAATCGGAAAATCAACAACAACACAGAATCTGACAGCAGGACTGTCAGAGCTTGGAAAGAAGATAATGATAGTAGGCTGTGACCCCAAGGCAGATGCTACCAGACTTCTTCTGGGTGGTCTTGCACAGAAAACTGTTCTTGATACTCTTCGAGAGGAAGGCGAAGTTGATGATCTGGATCTGATCAGAAAGACAGGATTCGGAGGTATCAAGTGTGTTGAATCCGGTGGACCAGAACCTGGAGTGGGATGTGCCGGACGAGGAATTATCACTTCGATAGGTATGCTTGAGGAACTGGGAGCATATGATGAAGATCTTGATTATGTATTCTATGACGTTCTCGGAGATGTTGTCTGTGGAGGTTTCGCAATGCCTATCAGAGAAGGCAAGGCACAGGAAATATATATAGTTGCATCAGGTGAAATGATGGCACTTTATGCTGCTAATAACATTTGTAAGGGTATTCAGAAATATGCTCTTAATGGTGGAGTTAGACTCGGTGGTATCATCTGTAACAGCCGTCGTGTTGACAGAGAGGAAGAACTTCTTCGTGCCTTCGCTAATGAGCTGGGAAGTCAGCTGATCTATTTCGTTCCTAGAGATAATGAGGTACAGAGAGCAGAGATTAAGAAGAAAACAGTAATTGAACATAATCCGGATCATCCTCAGGCACAGGAATACAGGAATCTGGCACAGGCTATCGAGGATAACAAGAAGCTGGTAATACCTAAGCCAATGACTCAGGAAAGACTAGAGGAGATACTGTTTGAGTTCGGACTTATGGATAATATCAAAGATAATTATCATATTTAGTAATAGGAGAGATTGAGTAATGTTCATTAGAGCCGCATTTGCAACGAGCAATGGAACAAAGGTTGACAGACATTTCGGAGCAACCGAAAGGTTTGATATATATGAGGTAGATACAGAGCAGCAGAAAATTGCATTTGTGGCAACGAGAGAAGTGGAAAAAGCCTGTCTGAATCACGAACATCATGATGAACGTATGAAGAAGGTGGTGGATATAATAAATGACTCCCATCTGGTCTACGCTGAGGCGGTCGGTCCCGGAGCCTATAATGCTCTGGAAGCGAGTCTCATTCAGGCGGTGGAAGCTGAGGAGAATATACCTGAGCTTCTGAACAGACTTCTGAATGATGAAGAGGATATCAACCGAAGCAAGCTGCTGATTAACAGAACCAGACATTCTTCGAATGAGAAAGCATATAGTTCATATTGTAATCTTCAAACCAAACATCCATGTATGAGTGGTGAGGCAAATGTAAGGCGAGGACGTATACATCTTCCTGTGAGTCCATCCTGTAATATCCAGTGTAAATTCTGTTCCAGAAGACTTGATAAGACAGAGATAAAACCGGGACTTACCTCACTTATTATAAAACCGGATGAAGCTGTTGATGCTATAAAGAAAGCGAAGGAACTCTGTCCGGAAATAACCGTTGCGGGAATAGCGGGTCCTGGAGATACACTGGCGACATCATTTGCACTTGATACCTTCGAGAAGGTTAAGGAAAACTTTCCGGATATGGTCTGCTGTCTTTCAACAAATGGTTTCTGTCTTCCTAAACAGATAGACAGAATAACCGAACTGGGGCTGGAAACCATAACCGTTACGGTAAATGCAGTTGATCCGGAGATAGAAGCAAAGATAAATGACTTTGTAATTGATGAAAACGGAGTAAAGCATGAGGGTGTTGAAGGAGCAGAGCTTCTTATAAAGAATCAGCTGGAGGGAATTAAAACAGCTGCTGAGAGAGGAATAGTTGTAAAGGTAAACAGTGTAATGTGTCCGGGAATAAATGA
>CACZOE010000204.1 GCA_902782695.1 uncultured Lachnospiraceae bacterium
GATTCCCGTTGCCTGCTTTTCGTTTTGAATAGCGTAGATGCGGGAATCGAACAGCGAGGATTCCGGGAGATATTTTATGAAGATGACTCAGGATGAAAAATATATGCGCCAGGCCCTCCGTCTGGCAAAAAAAGCCGCCGATAACGGCGACGTTCCCATAGGTTGTGTGATAGTTTATGAGGGAAAGGTTATAGGACGCGGTTACAACAGAAGAAACATGGATAAGTCTGTGCTTGCCCATGCCGAGATAATGGCTATAAAAAAAGCTACAAAGCGAATGGGAGACTGGCGTCTGGAGGAGTGCAGGATGTATGTGACTCTGGAGCCTTGTCAGATGTGTGCAGGTGCTATAGTTCAGGCTCGGATTCCCGAGGTGGTGATGGGCTGTATGAATCCCAAAGCGGGTTGCGCCGGTTCCATCATAAATCTTCTGGATATAAAACAGTTCAACCATCAGGTCAAAATCACCAGAGGTATAATGGAAGAGCAGTGCTCTCAGCTCCTAAAAGATTTTTTTAAAAATCTGAGAGAAAAGAATAAGAAAAATGATGGCTGATCAGCAGCTGAAAAAACTTGAAAAACTGGTAAAAAAATCATCAGAAACTGATTGACGAATGTACCAGTTAAGTGATAAAATAAATAATGTATAGAACTAAATAAACGGCAAAATATGAGAAATTGTATGACGCAAAGCTAAAGGGCCTTAGGTGATCGAATGATCAATTGGCAGCCAGTTGCACTGATGGAGTATTTGATTAGGGGATAGCATTAGTATAGGTTAAGCGTCATGACAGAGTTATGATGCTTTTTGTTTTTGTAGAGGGTAGCTTTATGAAGATAAAGGAAAAGAATAATAGAATAATGAGAGTGAAAGCTTTTGTGCTTGCTTTTGCATTTGTTTTTGTGTATTCTTTCGGACTCCCTGCAAATGCCGGTGAAACTGACAAGACTTTTAGTGATTTTGATAAGGCTGTAAATTATGTGAAGACACAGATGCTCGCCAGAAATCAGAGTATCAGATTCGATTTTGATATTCCTGACAAGAAGATCAGTATCAGTGAAACTGCCTACAATGAATTGGATGAGGCTGTTGATAAGGGAGATATAGATAAATCATCTCAGATCATCAGTGATGCGGTAAAGGCGAATGTTCCTGAAGAGAGCTATGTCAAGGATATCCTGAAAGAAGCTGTAAAGCATAGTGGAGAAGCAGATGAAGGAGATTATCTGCAGAGCTGCCTGATGGGCGAGACGAGAACCTCTGTACAGTATGACTGCGGTTTTAATACAGATGGCGAGTCATATTATATTGAGATCGGAAAGTTTTCAATAACTTATACCATGGATTATTATACCACTAAGGCTCAGGAGGATACCTTCAAAAGCACTGCTAACGGAGTAGTTGAATCACTTAAACTGGATAAGCTGTCTGATTACGAAAAGTTCCGTCTTATTTATTCTTACATTGCGGAAAATGTAACTTATGATTATGAGCACCTGAATGATGAATCCTATACCATAAAGCAGAGTGCGTATGCAGCACTTATAAATGGTACTTCTGTATGTCAGGGCTATTCGTCCCTGTTATACTATATGGCAAATAAAGCTGGTCTTGACTGCCGTATAGTTGTTGGAACGGCGCTCAATAAGGATGGTGTGGCTGAGAATCACTCATGGAATCTGGTTAAGATCGAAGACAAATACTATTATGTGGATGTGACCTGGGATTCAGGAAGCGATAAGTTTAAATATTTCCTTTGTGGAAGTGCTTCCAGTGACATTACCAGTGATCACACACTTGATGGTTTTGATGTTGTGACAGAGGAAAATGTATATGTTAAGCCTTCGGAGGTTTATGACAATATATCGACTTCTGCATATTCGAGTGATAAGTCAAAGTCAGATATTAGTTCTGCAAAGGTAGAAGTAAGTAATGCGGCATATGATGGCGAGAGATGTACATCTGAGATATCGGTAGATCTCGGTGGCAAGAAGCTGATTAAGGGAATCGATTATGAAGTTCTTTATGAGCTTAATCCGCAGGAAGGTTCATGTACTGTAAAGATTACGGGTATCGGGTTATATCAGTCGACCATAGAATACAAGGTGACTGAAGTAGCCGGTCTGACTCCGGAAACTACGGAGGCAGCAACTGAGGCGCCGGTGCAGGAGAATGCTGAAACCGGAGCTGAGAATGGAAATGCAGAGGCTGGCGGAAATGATGGAACCATAAACTATGAGGATGGTTCGGGTATTGCCAGGTCTTCTGAAAATGGAGATATAGTATATGCAGTATTTGATCAGCCTGTTGAAAAAGGTTATAATCTGAAGATAGGTGAAAACAGTTATACGGTTGATAAGGCCGGTAAAGGCGGTTCACTTACATTCAGCGGTACCAAGAGTAAGCAGAGTGAAGTGGTTGTTCCTGCAGTTGTAAATATTGATGGCACGGATTATAAAGTCAGCAGTATTTCTTCGAAAGCTTTTAAAGGTAATACCAAGCTTACATCTGTAACCATTGGAAAGAATGTTAAGAAGATAGGCGCGAAAGCCTTTTATGGATGCAAGAAGCTTGGAACAATAAATATTAAATCAAAATCACTTAAGTCTGTTGGTGAAAAAGCATTTGCCAATATCAAGACAAAGGCAAAAGTTACGGTTCCGAAGGGAAAGATGACTAAGTACAAGAAGCTGCTCAGAAAGAGAGGTGTAAGTAACAAGTCTAAGTTCGTAACAGCTAAATAATGTATTGCATGTCATTTCGAATGAGGTGTGAAAGCTTCATTCGAAATGACAATTTTATTTTTTTGCGCCAGTTTGTGCGACTTTTGACATGAATGGCATTAGATTACTTGACTACAATTATAATATTATGTATACTGATGTAGTTATAAAATTTCCGCGCAGCCGGGGAGTTAGCGGTGCCCTGTACCTGCAATCCGCTATAGCA
>CACZOE010000205.1 GCA_902782695.1 uncultured Lachnospiraceae bacterium
AGATTAAAGGTGCATTCAGCCAGGATAATCTCACGATTAAGGTTTATACACAGTTCTCTGGATCTCAGGGTGAGGCTGAATATCAGGCAGAGTCAGTACGCTCAAATTCTATTGTAGTGGATTTGACTGAAGGAACATATATAGATGAGCTGATCCGTGCGAACAAGATTGCTACATTTAAGCGAAATAATAGCGGTTCAATGTCTGCTTCTCTTACTGAGATCATGACTAAGAAGGCAGCTGAATTATCTGACCGTGTCAAACGTGCTGAGGATATTATCAGGAATTCTCTTAGGACCGCGCCAATCTATCTCGCCGGAATTAAGCTTGATATCAAGCAGAAAGATGGCAAGGATCGTTTGCAGGATGCTCTCAAAGAGATGGTAAAGCATGACTATTACAAGCTTCCTCTTGTATCCTACTTCTATCAGGATCAGAGGAGCATACTTGCAATGCTTAACGACAATAATTATAGCATTACCGGGGATGATTTATCGCATGACGATAATCATGCTGCCTATGATGAAATCTGTGACAAGATAAAAGGTGATTTAGGTTTCCATAGAAAGGTTACAGTCAAGAGTCTTCTTGACAGCTTTTCTAAGAAGCCATACGGCTGGAGAGATCTTGATATTCAGGGCATGATCGGTGTTCTTTGGAAGCATCATAAGATTCAGATTTTCATTCATGATAATGAAGTCAGTGAGAATAATAATGGTTTCAAGAATGATCTTGTTCGAAAGAACAGTACTGATACCATGGTTGTCCGCATTCAGGAGAAAATCGATGAGCAGATTCTCTATAATGTGAAGCGCATCATGTATGATGTATATTCAGAGAATCTTCCGCTTGAGGATACAAAACTCAAGGAAGGTGTAGTATCATTCTTTGGCAGAAAGAAAGACTTCCTTAGTGGGCTGAAATCGAAATATGGTTCAACCTATGCCGGTTGCAGTGCTGCAGCTGAAATATACAAAGACTTCGATGCAATTCTTTCCGCGCCGGATACTCTCTCACTTTTTAATGCAGTTATCGAAAGAAAGCAAAGCCTTGAAGATAGTGCGGAGACACTGGAGCAACTTGAGGCCTTCTATAAGGATGGTAGCAACCAGCAAAAGAATTATAAGGATGCCAAGGATATATGCAAGTGGTATGACCTCAATTCTTCTCTTCAGGACTTGTCAAGGATGGATGATGTGGTTCAAAAGATGAAGGAAATCATTGAACTGGATATGCCTTTTAAGCGCATGAATGAGCTAGCCAATCTGGTATTTCAGGCCAATTCACTTAAGGAAACCATCCTCAAGGAAAAACTTGAGCAGATCAAGAACAAGCTTGAGACAGATAGGGATACTGTAAGCAAAGAACTGTCGGGTGCATTGAGTGCAGATCTGACTGATGATCAAAAGAATAGAATACAGGCCAAGGCGGATGAAGTATTGAAACAATATGAATCGTGGTTGGATGCAATTTCGCTTCAGACACCTAATATGGATTCCTATGTAACTGCCAGCGAGAATACACTTAAAGGTTTCAGAGCGTTTATCAGCATGGTAATGAGCGAAGGAACAGAGACTCCGGTAAGATCAAAGCGTATAAAGATTATTGACTGTGTTCCCACCGTAAACAAGAAGGTGACTTCAGCTGAAGAATTGGACGCTGTTCTAAGCCGTATTCGTCAGAAACTCATTGCCGAGCTTGAAAACAACGATGAGATCAACCTTGAATAAATAGCAATGGTTGTATATTTCACATTGTAGAGCAAAAGGAAAGGATTATTATGGACGACAAAAAGAAAATAATAAAAGACATTCAGGTTGATCCTTTTGAAGAATACATCAGACATGGAGAACCTGATAAAGCAGAAAAGGCATATGTATGGAATACTGCTGTCGGTTTGCAGGATGTCGATAAATTAAGTCCGTCTGAATACCTTCTTAATACGGCCAAGGAAAATATTGAGGGTGAGATTACCATAGACGAGGCTAAACGCCGCATAGACAGTTACTATCAGGAGTCTGTAGGTCATCAGCCCGAGAGAACCGAGGAGGCAGATAAAGTTTCAGTCAGGATCGCAGAGATTCTGTCTGAAAAGTCATTTGTCTTTTCGCCTACTCAGTATATTTCTATTCATCGGAGATTGTTTTTGGGTATTTATCCTCATGCAGGCAAAATCAGGGACTATGACATTTCAAAAAAAGAATGGGTACTTAATGGCGCTTCTGTAATGTATGGTGGAGCCATAGATCTCCGTCCTACTTTGGAATATGATTTTCGCACTGAACAGGAATTCAGTTATGCTGATCTTACAATGAGCGAAATCATTCATCATCTGGCCAGGTTTATTTCAAGATTGTGGCAGATACATATCTTTGGTGAAGGGAATACCCGAACAACAGCGGTATTCTTTATCAAGTATCTACGTTCTATGGGTTTTAAAGTCACAAACGATGTTTTTGCCAAGAATGCATGGTATTTTCGGAACTCACTGGTAAGAGCAAATTATTCTGATTTTCAGTTGGGTGTACATGAAGATCTGTCGTTTTTGGAAGCATTTCTCAGAAATCTTCTGATGGGCGAAAACAATGAACTGAAGAACAGATATATGCACATCGACTGGGACAAAACGACACATTCAGACGATAAACAGCACATTGGACAGCACATTGGACAGCACATTCAGGATGAAAACGACATTTTGAAGATACTTGAAACTGTAGTTGTCACTTCACAGACAAAAGGAAATATTATCAAGTTATATAAGGCTTTTGGCAATGAAAAGATTTTTGGGAGATCAGATGTCACACAAGTGCTAGAAATAACCGATAGACCGGCAACCACTCTCCTTGGAAAAATGTATGATCTGCATCTTACTGAGAAAATAACGGGAGCCGGAAAAGGCAAATATCGTTTTAAAGTGTAGAGGAGCAACCAAATGGACAAACGAATTCTGCAAACATATTCTACCTGGGCAAAGGAAAACCTTGAAAACCAGATTGAGGTTTC
>CACZOE010000206.1 GCA_902782695.1 uncultured Lachnospiraceae bacterium
ACCTCTAAATCTCACCACATACTATGGATTGTTTTAAATTATATACCTGAAGCCTATTCCATATATCGCTTCTATATGATCCTTCCCATCAAGTGTCTCCAGCTTCTTTCTGATATTGCTCACATGCTGCTTCAGGGACCTTTCGGTACAGTCAGGTGTGCTGTTAAATATCCCATCAAGAATTGCATTTCTTCCCATAGGGCGTCCTTCATTGATCATAAGTAGATCCAGAATAGCAGCCTCGGTTCTGGTAAGAGATACTTCCTTATCACCCATTTTTACGAGAAGAAGCTCTGTATCCAGTTCCAGTTCTCCTACACGGGTAACTGATGGAGAAGTCTCCTGACTGGGTTCAGTCACATTCGAAGAAGCAAGTCTGAGAATTGCATTTACACGTGCCAGTAGTTCTGAAATCACAAAAGGCTTCGCGATATAATCACTGGCTCCTTTGTAGAGAAGTTTTATTTTATGCTCTGTCTCGGACTTGGCGCTCATTACGATAACCGGTATACCGCTAATCTGAGAAAGAACTTCCTCTCCACTGATTCCCGGGAGCATAAGATCCAGGAGAACGAGATTTGGAGTACTCTTCTCCAGCAGCATCAGCGCTTCTGTTCCCGAGTAGGCTCTCATCACCTGGTACCCCTCCAGCTTTAATGCTTCCTCCAGCATATTTCCTATATTTATATCATCATCGACTATTAAAATACTTTTACCCATTTATTAATTCCCTTGTAAAAGCCGGCCACTTATGACCGGCTAACTTGAATACTTACTTAAGTTTATTCTTCTTCAGCTTGCTGCGATTATTAGCTGAATTCTCATATGTTTTAACCTTTTTATCCTTATGAGTATTCTCAGCTGATGAACTAAGCTTCAGCTTCTTTCCGGATACCTTATAGGTAGCATAATCCGAGCCGTAGCTTCCCACATAATTGTTATGGATATGACCTTTACTGCAAATATAGAAATTATATGATCCATTAGCCGTAGCGCAGTTATCAAACTCAACATCGTTTCCATCGTTAAACTTATACGGTGTGACCTTACTGTTTTTGTAAGTGTATATCCTTACAATAAACCATCTGAAATTAACGCCTGTATATGTTATCAGTTCAGGCACATTATCTTTATCAATGTCGCAGATAGAAAAGCTTGAAACATAAGTTTTATCGTCCAGAGAAAATGAAGCATCATTAAAATCCTCATCTTTTATATCCGCTGCAGAATGCTTTGCAAGAAATGCTGCATATGCTTTTCTAGCTTTAGTTGCCTTTGAAGCCGCTTGTACATTTCCATTCGGCAGATAAATGCTGCTTATAAGAATTATAATCGCTGCAAGTATAGATATATATTTTTTCATCTGATTCTCTCCTTAAAAAAACACTATCCATATTTTAGCATCAAAACATGGATAGTGCTATATATAATTTTGCTCACAGAGAAGCTTCATCTATATCACTTGTATTTTTATTTGCTAACGCAAACATCACAAACAAAATACCATAATTAAGTCCATTGGGATTATTACCTAGTGCCGTGCAAAAATATGCAAATATCCCACATTTAGCTGCTATAGTAATTATATCGTTCTTATCTTTTTTCAAAAAAAGCGTGATCCCATATATAGCAATATATGCAAGCGCTCCGAATAATCCCGTAGTTATAAGATATTGTATAATCTCATTATGGGCATTAGCAATCAGAGCCGGCTCCGGCCATGTCGCAGCAATCTTTTCTCCAACGATAGTATATATCGCATTTTTATAACAATCCATACCCCAACCAAACAATTTTAAGCCTATTGGTGATTTTGAAAATGTTTCTACACCATAACTCCATATATATCCTCTATCAGTCGCAAATGAATAATCAAACACTGATATTACAATCACAAAAAGAGTTACTATAACTGTTATAGAAAAACCAATCCATATTTTAATTGTTTTATCGGAAAATGTTTTTTTTCTAAAGAAAAACATTATAGCTGCTATTCCACCAAGTAATATGTACCAATGTCTTTCTAGGAGCATACCCATAATCGAGTTTCCAACAACATTTTCAGAAGGTATCCATATACACATACATTTTACAATAAGACTAGCAGTAATAAACAAAACTAGAAGGTCTATAACCCGATATACACTTACCTTCTTCCGCATAATATAATATACAAGAAAAATTCCACAACCAAATATTAACAAGTTGCCATCGTTCTTAACTATATACAGATTAATAAATCCAAGTGCCAGGAACACACCGTAAAAGGCATGCCACATTTTGTCTTCTTCAAAAATCAGAAGAACTGCATAAAACGGCAACATCAATGCCAAATACCCATCAAAATAATCTCTATTACCAATAGTTGATAAATAATTGAAGTGTGGAGCGGCAATGCCTTCATGCCATCCCATAATATCTAAGTCAAAACAATCCGTAATTCCAAGAATAAATACTATAATACCTGAAATTCCCATAATTGCTATCATCCACTTTTTAAGTTCAAAATACCTTTTCATATATATGCATGAAACGCAAATAAGTATTATAGTCAACGCTCCAATACAGCATCCATCACTTCCCAAGAATGCTGTAAGTCTTGTAGGGGACACAACAACAGATAAAACACTCGTAAATGCAAATGCAAAAAGGCAACATTCAAAAATATCAAATGTTGCCCAGAACTCTGCAATTTTTTTATTGTTTCTGATACAGATTAAAATATCTGATATTAACATAACCACGACATACACTAGTGTTGTCCATAAAAGCATATTTCCTTTAGCCTCAACCAGATCAAAATAGCCATAATGGACATATAGCGTAAGTATCGTAAATATGATAATAAAATATATCTGCGACATTTTAATCTTGAAATCTTCTAAAAAATCAATCATTTTTTCTTCTTAAATTTAAACCTTTTGATTCCAGATTTCTTAATCATTTTAACAATCTTATTATATGTCTTCTTGTTTTTTGCATATATTGTTATTTTTAATTTCTTATTAGCATTCTTAAATGCTTTTTTATTTACAGTTTTGATAGTATTACCATTGAGTTTTAAAGTCTTTAATTTCTTACATCCAGCAAATGCATTTTTGCCAATTTTCTTAATCTTTGTTTTAGACAGGTCAAGCGACTTAAGTGACTTATTTCCACTAAATGCAGATGCTCCTATTTTCTCCAGAACCTTGCTTTTTACTGTTACTTTCTTAAGTCCTGTACAATTCTTGAAAGCATTAGAACCTATCTCTTTAACGTTACTGCCTATTGTAACTTCTTTCAGTTTCTTGTTACCTGAGAAAGCTCCATTCTCAATCTTAGTTACTGCATAAACAACCCCATTAGCATCTGTAATTGTATCTAGGATTGAAACCTTTGTAGCGCCGCTGTCTTTGATACCCAGATAAGCAACTTCAGGCTTTGCAGGATCGGCACTAATTACCTTATATGTTGCCTTATCAGAAGAATCCTTATTTGCAATTACTTTTCCTGTCTCTGCAGGAGTTGCTGGAGCAGGTGTAGCTGTTGGTGTCGGTGTTGGTTTCTGTCCTATAGCTTTATCATCTGTTTTTTCAGGATTTTTTTCCGGATTAGTATCTTTCTTAGCCGCATCTCCACTTGCGTTTCCATAACCATTCCAGTTTGGATTTCCACTTGCGTTTCCATAACCATTCCAGATTGCATTTCCACTTGCATTTCCATAACCATAAGCAGAAACATAAGAACTAAGTCCATTTGTTGTCGTAGCCATTGCTATTGCGCAAATTCCCATAGTTGCCGCAACTAGCATTGTCATTATTTTCTTTTTCATTTTTCCTCCTTTTTTCAAGGGCAGTCTTTGGATTGGTGTACCGTATTTGAATTGTAAGCTCAATACTCACTACCAGACCACCTTTTTGAAACACGGTGTCAGTCTATCATTTTAGAGGAGTATATTCAACTTATAAAATGGCATAAGTGTAAAATGAAATCATTCACTTTTCTTTGGTTTCAAAGCCTTTCCAACTTTCTTATCAAGAAGGCTGAGAGCAAATGAAACCGGAATCGAAAGTGCCAGTACAACAAGTACGAAAAGAGGTACATTTTCTATATAGTAAACTGGCTTCACACCATCATTAATCATTTTGTATCCAAACATATGTATAAAGATTCCATGAACCAGATACAGCTCCAGAGTGAATTTTCCCAGAAAACTGAGGGCTTTATTTCCTATCTTCACCTTCATGCTTATAAGGTAATATAGCGACATAAATGACAGTGTATATAAGAACTGAAAAATAGCCGCAACCAGATCACATCTATAGCCATACACAAAGTCATAAGGATGATGAAACACCATCAGATATATTCCTCCGGCGTTATCGCCGAGAAACCAGAATACGACGCATAGAAGAATTGTTCCTATGAGTCTAAGCACATATAGCTTCTTACAGCTTTCAAAGAATCTATCTTCATATTTAGCCAAAAGAATTCCAACCAGGAACATATGGGGAGTATTAAACCACCAGGTTCCATACTTAAATCTGATACAGAATAATATATAGCCCAGGATTCCCACAGCAACAACAAGAATCCCTATAGAATCTTTCTTGAAAAGTCCGAAGCCGATGTAGAATAATATATACATCAGAATGATGCATGGAACATACCAGATGTATGGATGCCATGTGTTATGAGAATTTACATCAAATGGATGATCGATTGTAAATGGTATATGTCTCCAG
>CACZOE010000207.1 GCA_902782695.1 uncultured Lachnospiraceae bacterium
TATTCGTGAAAGGAACTCCCTTCATACCTCTCAATATTCTTCAGATAATCACTTAACATGTGTTCGTCCGAAACCGTTGAATTCAGTTGTTTCATCAGGTCATCTGTTGTTCTCATTTTTCTCCATAATAACAATCAAGGAATGATCATTCAAATGTAACAGTTTTGTATTCAGTATAAATTCCTATATATCCATCGTCAATCTTATTGTAAGATTTGTTTATAATCATAGAAGTATCCTAAGTCCATGATTTTCTTGTTTTTAGATTCTAGTGAAACTATCATACATTCAGAAGTATTAGTATTATACAAATAATAAAATTCCTTTTTTCCAGCATGATAATCCACCATCTCCATATATGTTTTGTTATATTTAAACTCAATCCCAGGAAATGATTCACTTGATTTCGTCCCAACGCTTAGTCCATACAACGAGTATTTTTTACTATCAAAAAATATACCCTGCTGTTTATTATTTATATATACCACCGCAAATCCTTCATCTGCTTTCGTCTGTACAAGATTATCATTCAAAACACGAACTTTCGGCAAATACATATCACTATTATGAAATGTTAGTCCTAGTGTCTCTCCTATTTTTTTCTCATCCTTTCTGGCGATTCGTGTAACATCTACCAATTCTTTAGGAGCAGGTTTTAAGTATAATACTATACCCGCTAGTATCAAGCCAATAATAACTAGTACCACCAAACCTATAGCTTTTCCATACTTCTTATTCTTCTTTGCTATAGCCACTTCATTACTATCTTCATAAGAATAAGACCAAAACTGATTCTCAAGATTACCAGCCTGCCACTCAGAATCATTCTCTTCTTTAACAAATGGCTTTATTTTAAGTCCCGTATCTTCTTCATATGCATCAACCGGCTCAATTTCTACTTCCTCAATTACAGGGTCTGCCATCTGTTCAATTTCCGATGCATCATCCAGCAATTCATCAAAATTTAGTTCATCCATATCTGCGCCTTCCATAAATACTACTCCACATACGAAAACACTTAGCTTTGTTATTTGAGTATATATTTTTAAGGCGTAAAATTGGTGTACAAAAAGTACACAGAAAAATGAGGACCACTACAGCCCTCATTTTCACTATATATTTATATATTTTTTCTTCAATAAGCTTATCCTGAAATCCTTTATAGCATTATAAAGTTCAAGTGTCCACGCCATATTTACTTCCTTTTATGAATCATATAGCAAATCATATCCTATTTAACTACAAATGAATACTTTCCATATGAATTTCCAGAAAGAGGCATAACCTTGATATAATATGTTCCTTTTGTAAGCTTAACCTTTGATTTTGTTACCAGATCAAATTTTTTACGATCTATATCAGTATACTTTACAGTACCCTTTTTCTTTGTTATATCATCTCCTTCTGCTATAGACTTTCCTTTTTCATTAAGTATCTCAAATGAAATCATTTCTTTTAACTCGTTGTTATACTTAATACTGATGTTCTTGTCAGAGTTAAGGACCAGTTTATAATAATGCGCTTTTGCATACGGATATGCACAGACAACATTTGAAACCTTTTTGCCAAGCTTAATCTTAGCAACTTTTTTCTTAGAATAATTCTTTATAACTTTAGTCTTAACAGGAGTCAGGGAATATTTAAATGTTTTTAATCTTACAGAAGTCTTATCATTAATCGCCTTCAGATAATAAGTTCCCTTTTGAATTATAGCTGTATCTGTTCCACTTACTGATGAAGGAAATGATTTCTTATCTCCGTCTACAAGTTCAACTCCCTCTATGTTTATACGACTAAGACTTGGAACATTTATCTGCCAGTACATGGTTCCAGGAACCTGTGCATATTTATACTCCCTATTAGCCTCTGCTACTCCGCCTTCACTTACAATATCATAAAATTCAGATTTTACAGAAACAGTGATAGTAGCTCCTTCTACTTTCTGTGAATCCTTAACACTGATGAAGAGAACAGCATTTGCCGGACCTTCTGCGCCAAAATCTGCGCTACCACCCCAAGTATTAGGTTCGTTTCCACCATATCTAAATGCTGTCGCCGATCCTTGCCCCTGCTTAAATGCAGTGATATCACAACTATGATAACTGAAGTGTGCAGCCGTCTGAATACCTGAAATCATAAATGAAATAGAAGCTACTCCGGCTTTTGAGGTTTTTAATGGAATACATAGAAAATCTCCTTTCACCACATAATCCTTATTAGCTGAACCAGTAACATCAAATTCCTCACCTATTGACTCATCCTCTTCTGCATATACGTTTCCTATACTTACAGGAAATACAGATAATACTATAGCTATGCATAGAATAACACTTAAAATTTTACCTATTCTTTTCATCGTTTTTCTCCCTTCTTATACTTTGGCAAATATAACCCCGCCATTTTATGTTCAAAATTATACCATTTTCAGACGGTTTTTTCCACGAAGAATTGGCTAAATTCGGGCATTCTTTACACATTCATGGTAGTGTAAAGTTGGTGTGATTTTTCAAAAATATAAATGAAAAGAGGCAGACCTCACGACCTGCCTCTTCTCATCAATATTCAGTTGTTTTTCTCACTCGACCGGTTCTTCTTCTGGTGTTTCAGCGTACCTTTCAAGGATAAGCTCCTGTATCTTCTTCCTGGTATCGGAATTGATCGGATGTGCAATATCTCTATATTCACCATCTGAAGACTTTCGGCTTGGCATAGCTATAAACAGGCCTTTCTCGCCTTCTATTACTTTAATATCATGAATGACAAATTCGTTATCGATAGTAATCGATACAACTGCCTTCATTTTTCCGTCTTTTGCTACTCTTCTTACTCTTACATCTGTGATTTCCATAAGCAAACCTCCAAAATTATAATCTACAGTGTATATCTAAAGCTCTTCTCGATTACAATCTTTGGATTACCTGCTTCACCAGTATGAACTGTATTCGCCTTGATGGTATCTCTACTTTCAACGATACAATTCTCGATGTAGCAATTATCGCCGATATGTACATCATTCAGGATGATAGAGTTCTTGATAACACAATTGTTTCCTACATATACCTTCTTAAACAGAACGGAATTTTCAACCGATCCGTTTATGATACATCCACTTGCTATAAGTGAATTAGATGTAACCGCATCTCCATTAAACTTAGCAGGCGGAAGGTCTTCGACCTTTGTATATACGCCCGGCGTAGTACGGAAGAAATGATCTCTAACCTCAGCATTCAGGAAATCCATATTTGTTCTGAAATAAGAATCTATAGATCCGATATTTCTCCAATATGAATCCAGACTATACGCATTAATTCTCTTAACATTCTTATAACGGATAAGAATATCTTTAACAAAGTCTGTTCTTCCTTCAGCTGCACAAGCCTCAAGCAGTTCAATCAGCTGCCTGCGTCTTACAACATATACTCCTATAGAAGCTGTTGATGTTTCAGCAACAAGCGGTTTCTCCTCAAAGTCGAGAACTCTTCCATTGTCACCAACCTTTACAACACCAAATCTTGAAATGTCGTCTTCATCAGCTCTAATTTCCTTTGTAACTATGGTAATGTCAGCGTTCTTTGCAATATGGTCTTCAAGTACCTTATTGTAATCCATCTTGTATACGCCATCACCAGATGCAATAACCACATATGGTTCATGAGCATCCTTAAGGAATCCGATATTCTGATACAGAGCATCTGCTGTTCCTTTATACCAGAAGCTGTTTGTTGCAGTAATAGTAGGTGTGAATATATAAAGTCCCCCCTGCTTTCTTCCGAAATCCCACCACTTTGAAGAATTGAGATGTTCATTCAGAGATCTTGAATTATACTGTGTATATACAGCAACCTTCTGGATGTGTGAATTTGACATATTTGACAGAGAGAAGTCGATAGCTCTGTAGCAACCTGCCATAGGCATGGCTGCAGTAGCACGCTTAGCTGACAAGTCTCCCATTCTGCTACTGTTTCCACCTGCAAGAATTATTCCTATAGCTCTCATATCTACTCACCTGCCTCTCTTATAA
>CACZOE010000208.1 GCA_902782695.1 uncultured Lachnospiraceae bacterium
GTTATGTTTACAAAATACACTATTCGAGGTAAACAGTATGAAAAGAGCTATTTTAAAACAAGATAAGGGTTTTTCCCTTGTTGAGCTGATCATAGTTATAGCTATTATGGCTATACTAGCAGCAGCAATTGTTCCTGCGGTTGTTCAATATATCGATAAATCCCGTAAGGCGATGGATGTTCAGACCGCACAGGTTATTTATAACGCATGTGAGCTAGCCATGACGAGTGGTAATGATGCCGCTTATGAAGGCTGGGATGTATGTGTTACAAAGTATGGAAATCACTCAAATTATCCTGGGCGAGCATATGGTACTCGTGATGGTTATGGTAAAGGTGATGCTTCAGCTAACTCCGGCGATATTGCCAATGGTACGGCTTACAATATGAGACCTGTAGCGTGGTGCCGTGGTGTAAATGTTAATAACTGGCAGAATACACTTTTCAAAAGTACAATTGATACTGGCCGTGGTGGTAATGAACAAAGAGCATTTACTGATGAAATGCTTGTATGTATGGCTCAGGACGGTGCCAGAGGTGGACATACAGGAAACAGAAATTACGATGGTGAGACTGATATTGGTTTCAAGTCTAAATTCAGAAAAGGTATACAAACGCTTGGCGATGGTGTTCAATATCCCGAATGCTGGATTATTTATAGAAGAGATGATAACGGTTTCCCAGAGGTTTGGGTTGGTTATAAGAGAGGTAGTATTAAACCAATCTGCAGAATTTTCCCTGAACCTGCAAAAGACTTCAAATAAAATATTATATTTATAAAAATAAAGTCACAATCAAAATTGTGGCTTTATTTTTTTGTTTATAGTATAATCAATCATTGTGGTGAAAAAACCATGCACTATTTTAATATAAAAAGGTAATACATATTATGGAACATGAAAAGCGAGAGCCGATTATTGAGCTCAAAAATCTGACTAAAAACTTTGAGGATCAGCAGGTACTGAAGGGTATTGATCTGACTATCCATGAGAATGAGTTTTTAACTCTGCTGGGTCCTTCTGGTTGTGGTAAAACAACTACCCTCAGAATTATTGCAGGCTTTGAAGAGCCTTCAAGTGGTGAGGTTCTTTTTGATGGAATTGATATTACAAAGATACCTTCATATAAACGTGAGGTTAATACTGTATTTCAGAAATATGCTTTATTTCCATTTTTAAATGTTCATGATAATGTAGCCTTTGGTCTCAGAATAAAAAAGATGGATAAAGCTGTTATTGATCATAAGGTATCTGCCATGCTTGAACTTGTTGGACTGGCAGGATATGCAAAGAGAGATGTATCAAGTCTTTCGGGTGGTCAGCAGCAGAGAGTTGCTATAGCAAGAGCTCTTGTAAATGAACCTAAGATTCTGCTTCTTGATGAACCTCTAGGTGCTCTTGATGCAAAACTCAGAAAAGATATGCAGACAGAACTTAAAAAGATTCAAAAAGAAGTGGGCATTACATTTATATTTGTTACTCATGATCAGGAAGAAGCTCTGTCCATGAGTGATACCGTAGTTGTTATGAATGAAGGTATAATACAGCAGGTGGGAACTCCGGAGGACATATATAATGAGCCGGAAAACAGATTTGTAGCTGAGTTTATCGGAGATTCAAATATTATCGAAGCTGTCATGAAAAAGGATCTTCTTGTTTCTTTTGATGGCGAAGATTTTGAATGTGTCGATAAAGGATTTAAAGATAATGAAAACGTTGAAGTAGTTATCAGACCTGAGGATATTGATATTGTAAAAACTAAGGAGGCAAAGGTTAAAGGTGTTGTGAAATCAATTATATTTAAGGGTGTTCATCATGAAATAGTTGTGGAGACACCGAATAGAGATTATTTGATTCATACAACAGATTATTATGAACCTGGACTTAAAGTCGGACTGAAGTTTGGTCCGGATGAAATACATGTTATGTATCCGATGGAGTGGTAAAATGAAACATTATACAAAGCTTATCCGTCCATATCTTATATGGTCAATTGTTATTATAGTTGTACCTTTTCTGCTTATTATTCTTTATTCAGTTACTACTGGTGGAAATGAACTGGTAAATATTCAGTTTACACTTAAGAATTTTAAAAAGATTGGTGAACCTATTTACCTGGAAGTTATGAAAAAATCTTTTATTCTGGGTCTTATTTCTGTGCTCATATGCCTGATTCTTGGCTATATGCTTGCATATTTCATTACAAGGTTTAAGGATTCTACTCAGGATCTTCTAATTCTTCTTGTTACAATTCCTATGTGGATAAATACACTTCTAAGAACTTATGCCTGGATCAGTCTTTTATCTGATAATGGTCTTATCAATAAGTTTTTAGGTTTGTTTGGTCTTACAGCAAGAACCTTTATGTACACTGATTTTGCTGTAATTATAGGTCTTATAAGCGATATACTGCCATTTATGGTCATCCCTATTCATACATCTATCAGAAAGATAGATCGGTCTCTGATAGAGGCGTCACATGATCTTGGGGCAAACAACTTTGAAACCTTTACAAAGGTTATTCTAAAGATGTCTATTCCAGGCGTGATTAACGGAATAATGATGACATTCCTGCTTTCTATTTCAACATTTGTTATTCCAAAACTTCTTGGTGGCGGACAGTATATGCTTATTGGAAATCTTATTGAGAATCAGTTTATTTCTGTTGGTGACTGGAACTTTGGTTCTGCAACCTCCATTATTCTTACAGTTATAATTCTTGTTGGACTTACACTTATGAAAAAGTTTGACAGGGAGGAAAAGGAGGAGCAGGATGCATGAGTCAAAAAGAAATAAAGCACTTTATATAGTTTATATAACTGCTTTATATGTTTTCTTCTATCTGCCTATTGTAGTCACAATGATATTTTCATTTAATTCGTCTAAGAGTCTGACCAATATGACTGGATTTTCTCTTAGATGGTATGAGAGACTTATCAGTGATGGCTCTATTATGAGAGCTGTATATGTATCTCTTACAATAGCTCTTTTTGCAACATTTATTTCTACAATTCTTGGAACTGTTACGGCCATTGGTTTATCCAGGAATAAAAAAATCGTCAGGGATATTATTCTGAATTTGAATAACTTTCCTATCATGAATCCTGATATTGTAACGGCTATCGGTCTGATGATACTTTTTTCTTCCGTAATGTTTGCAAAAGGATATGTAACTATGCTTCTGGCGCATGTTGCCTTCTGTACACCTTATGTTATTACTTCAGTGTATCCAAAGGTGAGACAGCTGGATCCGAGTATAGCAGATGCAGCAATGGATCTTGGAGCAACTCCTGTTCAGGCGCTTTTAAGAGTTATCATTCCAATGCTTAAGGATGGAATCTATGCAGGAATTCTTCTTTCCTTCACAATGAGTTTTGACGATTTTGTTATCTCTTATTTTGTAACAGGAAATGGTGTGGAAAACATTTCTATCGTTGTTTATAATATGACGAAGAGAACAAATCCAACTATAAATGCTTTATCAACCATTGTTATTCTTGTTATTATTCTGCTCATCATTATTTCAAGACTTATACCTGCAATGGTTAAAAATACTATGAAATATATTCTGATGACCGGATTTGTTCTTGTAATTGGGCTTAGTATATTTACAGGTATGAAGGGTAATAAAAAAACACTCAGAATATTTAATTCTGGTGAATATATGGATCCTGAGCTCATCACTAAGTTTGAAGAAGAGTATAAATGTAATATCATCTATGAAACATTTGATTCAAATGAGTCTATGTATACTAAACTTATGAGCGGTTCAGAATACGATATTCTTATAATCAGTGATTATATGATCGAACGTCTGATTAAAGAGAAACGTTTACAGCCGGTTAATTGGGATAACATTACTCATAAAGATGATATCGATCCTGAAAATATGGGTTATATTTTTGATAAAGATAACACTTATTCGGTTCCTTATTTTGTTGGTACTGTAGGTATTCTTTATAATAAAAATGTAGTCGATGAGAAAGATATAGCAGAAGGCTGGGAACTACTCAGAAATAAAAAATATGCTGGTGACATTTACATGTATGACTCCGAGAGAGATTCCTTTATGGTTGCTCTAAAAGCTCTTGGCTATTCTATGAATACAACAAATAAAAAAGAGATAGATGAAGCCTATGAATGGCTTATAGATCAGAAGAAAAATATGGATATAGTATATGCTGGTGATGATGTTATGGATAACATGATTGCCGGAAATAAATCTATAGCTGTAGTTTACTCTGGTGATGGTAATTACATAATGGCAGAAAATGACGAGCTGGGATATTTTGATCCACCGGAAGGGACAAATGAGTGGTGTGACTGTATGGTTCTGACTAAAGAGTGTACAGATACTGATTTTGCTGAAAGTTTTATGGATTATATGCTTGATTATGATAATGTTTACCAGAATTCTTTGTTTGTCGGATATACAACACCAGTTACCAAGGTAAAGCAGGATATGAAAGAAAATGAATATAAAGATTTAAATGCGTATGATCCTGTATTCGGTGCTCCTAATAATGAGGTTTTCAGATATCAGGATAAAGAAATAAAAGAATATTATTCTGATCTGTGGACAAAGATTAAAGCATATTAATTTAAGGTGACAAATATGTTCTATATAACTGTTGTTTTATATAATAAAAAACCTGATGATATTGCTTCCCTGGATACTATTAGAAGATTTATCCGGGAAAAATCAACGATTGATTCGGAGATAATAATTGTAGATAATTCAGACAGTAAATATATAGATAAAATGAAAAAATCTGAGATTTCAGCTCCATCGGAGGATTCAGATTCTATTATATATGAATCAGGCGTTTCATATATAACTAACGGAAAGAACCTGGGGTTATCAAAAGCTTTTAATGCATCTATAAAACATGCTTTAGTTAAATGTGATAATCCTAAAGAGGCATTTATGCTCTTTCTTGATGATGATACAGATATATCATATGAATATGTCTGTAAAATATATGATGAATATAATGTAGTTAAAGGGGATGATAATAAAGATCATATCAATGTTTTAACCGGCCTTATATCATCTGCTAATGTCCCTATGTCTCCGATGAAAGAGTATAAGCTTAAATTTGGAAAAACGGATTATATTACAGAACCAGGCGTTTATGATGATATCATCTGTATCAATAGTGGGATGGCAGTAAGGCTTAGCTGTCTTGAAATCACAGGTGGTTTTTCAGAAGAGCTTTTCCTGGATATGATGGATTTTCTCCTTCTTTATAACTTGTCCCAAAGAGGACTTTGCCGTGTTAAGGTGTTGGATCAGAGGATAGATCAGAATTTCTCCGGTAGAGGAAACAGGGACAAAAAGTATCTGCTCAGGAGATATGAGATATATAAAAAAGATTTTTCTAAATATTGTGAACTGACTGGACGAAGCTCTATGTTTAGAAGAGCCGGACTTCTTAAAAGAAGAATTGCTATTGAATATAAATCGGGAGTAAACGGTGAATAAAGATATTGGTGTAATATTTGATTTTAATGGAACCTGTCTGTTTGACAGTAAATATCATAATAAAGCCTGGCAGATATATATAGAAGAGTTATCATTAAAGCCAGTTTCTGATAGAGATGTGAGTGTATGGATTGTTGGAAAAACACCTAAAGAAATACTCGAACATTTTTTAGGATATGAATTAAATGATAATATGATCACTCAGTTTTCTGAGGAAAAAGAAAGAATATACAGATCTCTCATTGCTAAAGATAATGTTCTTCTGGCTCCGGGGCTTGAAAGCTTTTTAAATTATCTGCTTCTTGCCCAGGTTCCAAGAACTATATGTTCAACAGCTGATCTTAGCAATATGAATATGTATTTTGAAAGATATGATCTTGGAAAATGGTTCAGATGGGAAAATGTAATAAATGGATCTGGAAATATTCCTTTAAAACCACATCCTGATCTATATCTTTCAGCGATGAAAAAGCTTGATCTTCCTCCTGATAAAATAGTAGTGTTTGAAGATAGTGATTCAGGAGTGGAGGCTGCATACGCAGCAGGAATTAAACATATTATTGCAGTAACCGGTGACAGCTGGAATACACGTCTTATCACAAAGCCCGGGGTTTATGCATCTATTAAAGACTTTACTGAATTAAATCCGGAAAACTTTTGATATATTTATAGTATATGTTTATAACTATTTTTAATGAAATAAAGAAAAAAATGTGTTATAGTTTATTTTTGATTGAAATATCATAATAGATATTATTTTTGTAAATACTTTTTTTAGGAGATTAAAGTGGAAGAGGAAAGAAAAGATGGCAAATTTAATCTGATTGATGTCAGAAAAATGCTTACTCTTGCCGGGGCAGGCTGTATTATTGTTGTCTTTTATCTTTTTATTGGAAAAATTGGTATCCTGTTTAGATTACTGGGTAAGCTTCTCAGTTCTATGTCAGCAATAATTATTGGTTTCATTATAGCTTTTCTTTTGAATCCTATAGTTAATAAACTCAGGATGAGATTCAGGGGCAGATTTTCTAAGCTATTTAAAAAGATGTCTGAAAAAGGTGTAAACAGGCTTTCGGATGCTCTTGCTGTTTCGATTGCCATGCTATTTTTCCTTGCTATGATTGTATCTCTTTTCTGGATACTTATTCCTGCGCTTTATGAAAGTATTAATAAACTTTATGAAAATATAGATCAGTATTCGAATAATCTGGAGAACTTTGCTAATAAGCTTTTGAAGGATAATCGTGATCTTGTAAACATATTTAATACTTATCTCGGAGATATGGAAGAAAATCTAAGAACGGTTCTTCAGAAAAGACTCCTTCCAAACATGGATAGTGTTGTTAAAGCAATATCAAATGGTATCGTAGGTGGACTTAAGTTTATTCTGAATTTTGTTATTGGTATTATAGCGGCTATCTACCTTCTGATAAGTAAAGATACGTTCTCTGCTCAGGGAAAGAAAATTATTTATGCTGTTTTTAATCGTGAAAGAGGTAACAAGCTTCTTTCTGCAGTTGACTTTGTAGACGGTATTTTCAGTGGATTTATAAATGGAAAAATCGTAGACTCCATTATTATTGGTTTTATATGCTTTATATTCTGCAAAATAGTTGATATGCCTTATGCTGTACTTATCAGTGTTGTTATAGGTGTTACTAATATAATTCCTTTCTTTGGACCATTTATTGGAGCTATTCCTTCGGCTGTTCTTGTTCTTGTTGAATCGCCGAAAATGTGTCTTGTATTTATAATCTTCATAATTGTTCTTCAGCAGGTTGATGGTAATATTATCGGACCACTGATACTTGGTGATTCTATTGGTCTTTCAAGTTTCTGGGTTCTTTTTGCCATAATTGTTGGTGGTAATCTGTTCGGATTCGCCGGAATGGTTCTTGGGGTTCCGACATTTGCCTGCATATATGCTCTGCTGACGCTACTTCTTAGGGAGGGACTTAATAAAAATGGTCTTAATAATGATACTCAGTATTTTGTCGCACTGAGAGGTTTTGATGAAAATGGACAACCTGTTCGTGGACCTAAGAAAAGATTCGAAACCAAGCTTGATAAAGATAAGAGAGCAAAGAAGATGGAGCAGATTCAGCATTCGAAGGAAATATTTGAAAAGATGACTCATCTTGAAAACAGAGATAAAAAAGAAGATAAAAATAAAAAGAAAAAAAATTAATATAATTTATATATTCAAATATTAATTGAATTATCAAGGAGGAAAAAATGGCCAGATTTGATAATAAGCTTATCGAGGCAAAATGGAATAAGAAATGGGAGGAAAATCCGGTAAATGTAAATGACGGTAAGAAGCCGAAGTATTACTGTCTGGATATGTTTCCTTATCCATCAGGTAATGGTCTTCATGTAGGACACTGGAGAGGATATGTAATATCTGATGTATGGAGTCGTTATCAGATGATGCATGGAAA
>CACZOE010000209.1 GCA_902782695.1 uncultured Lachnospiraceae bacterium
ATCTCAAAAACTATTCACGGAAACCTCAAAAAACATTCGGAATGTCCGCACCTACGGTGCTCTATTGTCTGCTTCGCAGACACATTCCTCATGTTTTTGAGGTTCCTGCTTCGCAGGAAATAAGAGCTATCTTTGAAAAAACAATCTGCAAGCAGTTGTTTTTCAAGATAGCTCTTATTCCGTGAATAGTAACGCTGATTTACATCTTTTGAACGTTTGGTTTTTTGGCTTTTACGTCTTCTTCGCCCGGAAGTGGGTAGAAGAGATCCCATGTAGCACGAAGTGTATCTGTAAATGAATAAAGAGATAATATATTTGCACGTGTATTCTGAGGAGTTTCCATTCTGCCTACGATGATAGCTTCTCTTGCAGCAAGGAATTCGTACTCATATCCATTGATATATCTTTCGGTCATATTAAGTTCCTGAGTCTGGTTTCCGTTAGGACCAAATACACGAACCTTTTCAGGACAGTTAACATTATCCATCTCGATACGTCCGTCTGTTCCGTATATGATACATTTGTTATCAAGCTTTCCAAGCATTGATGTAATGACTGTAGCAAATTTACCCTTCGGGAAGCTCATCTGTATAGTTGAATATGCATCGACTCCTGATGCAAGCTTCACATAGTTGGATGCTACTGAAACAGGAGGAGTTCCCATTATCATAAATACAGCAGTGAGAGGATAGATACCAATGTCGAGAAGAGCGCCTCCTGCTGTTTCCATTTCCTTAACTCGATCAACCTCTCGAAGATTATATCCGAGATCTGCAACGATGGTTCTTACGTCACCGATGATTCCCTTCTTGATAAGTTCAAGTGTGAGTTCCATCATCTGATGATATCTCAGCCACATAGCTTCTCCACAGAAAACCTTCTTTTCATCAGCATATCTCAGGACCTCTGCAGCTGTTTTTGCATTATAGGAAAAAGGTTTTTCAATAAGTGATGGTTTTCCTGCATCGATACATTTCTTTGCAAGCTCTGCGTGGTTGTTGTTTGTAGTAGCTACATATACCATTTCCACTTCAGGATCGGCAAGAAGCTCATCGTATGAACCATAGCAAACTTTTACATTATGGTCAGTTCCAAAGGCGATAGCCTTTTCCTTATCTCTGGAAGCAACTGCATAAGGTGTAAAACCTTCCAGTTTATTAAGTGTATCGGCAATTGTTCCGGCTATCTGACCGGCGCCGAGTATACCAACTTTAAATTCAATCATTATGATTCTCCTTGTATATATTTTTGTACATTTATTTTTCAAAATAGTATTAAAAGACCGCTTTTCATTATAAATTACTTTAATAGAATTGTAAAGAAGTGTAAAGAGTGATAAACTACGTAACAGACGTAATAAATGAGATTTTTTGAAGAGGTTATACAGTTGAAAACGATAAAAACAATTCTTGGGGAGGTGCAGGATTTCACTGCAGCGTCTGTAGCAACTCCCATCTACATGATTCTCGAAGTTATATTTGAGACGATTATTCCTATAGTTATGGGAAGAATTATTGACATATCTGAAGGCGAAACCCTGGATCTGGGCAGGATATTTATGTTTGGAGGAATTATGATCCTTCTGGCCCTGGGTTCTCTTTTCGTTGGAGTAATGGGTGGAAAATATGGAGCTAAGGCTTCTGCAGGTCTTGCCAGAAATCTGCGGCGTGATATGTACAGAAATATCCAGAGTTTTTCATTTTCCAACATTGACAAATTCTCATCCGCAAGTCTGGTAACACGAATGACAACGGATGTAACAAATATTCAGAATGCCTATCAGATGATTCTTCGAATGATGGCACGTGCGCCACTGAACCTGATAGTTGCCATGATAGCTGCCTTCTGGGTAAGCCCAAAGGTTGCTGTCATATACCTCTATGCAGTTTTATTTCTGTCTCTGGTTGCAGGATTCCTCATTACAAGAGTAACGAAGTATTTTACTGCTGCATTTCCTAAGTATGATGAGATGAATGAAAGCGTGCAGGAAAATGTATCTGCCATCAGAGTAGTAAAGGGCTTTGTTCGTGAGAACTATGAAATAGATAGATTTCGTGGAGCCAGCGGCATGATCTACAAGCTTTTTGTTAAGGCAGAGAGTCTCATGGCATTTGTAATGCCTATCATGCAGTCTACCATTTACTTCTGTATTCTTATGGTCAGCTGGACCAGTGCAAAGCTTATCGTAAATGGTTATGGTACACCTGGAGCTCTTACAACGGGTGACCTGTCTACACTTCTTGCATACTGCATGCAGATCCTTATGAGTCTTATGATGCTCTCAATGGTAATAGTTATGATCACGATGTCGACTGCCAGTGGTAAGCGTATCGCTGAGGTTCTGAACGAGAAGAGTGATCTGACGAATCCAGAGAATCCACAGTTTGAGATAGTAGACGGAAGTGTTGATTTCAATAATGTAATTTTCAGATATAACGAAACTGCTGAAAAGCCGGTTCTGGAGGATATTAATCTGCACATTAATTCCGGAGAAACTATAGGAATAATTGGAGCTACTGGTAGTTCCAAGACCAGTCTGGTAAATCTTATAAGCAGGCTTTACGATGTATCATCGGGTGAAGTAAGAGTCGGTGGAACTGATGTCAGAAAATACGACCTGGAAGCTCTTAGAAACAGCGTAGCAGTAGTGCTTCAGAAAAATGTACTTTTCTCCGGAACAATTCTGGAAAATCTTCGCTGGGGAAATAAAGATGCTACAGAAGAGGAGTGCAAGGAGGCTTGCAGACTTGCCTGTGCAGATGACTTCATAGAGAGTTTTCCTGACAAATATGAAACTAAGATCGAGCAGGGTGGAACAAATGTTTCCGGTGGTCAGAAGCAGCGACTTTGTATAGCAAGAGCGCTTCTTAAGAAACCGAAGGTGCTTATTCTGGATGACTCAACAAGTGCTGTAGATACTGCAACAGATGCCCGTATCAGACAGTCCTTCAGGGAGTTTATTCCTGAAACTACTAAAATTATCATAGCACAAAGAGTGTCCAGTGTAATGGATGCAGATAAGATCATCGTAATGGATGGCGGTAAGATAAATGGATTTGGCAGTCATACAGAACTGCTTGAGTCTAATGAAATATACAGGGATGTATACGAATCCCAGCAAGGCGGCTCTAAAGACTTTGATGATTAAAAGTGTAGAGGCTACAGAAGTTCTGCAGATGTTCGACATACGGACATTTATGTCCAAGTATGTCGAGGCAGCTGCAGAAAGAGCCTGGAACAGGCGACCTTAGACAACACGAGGAAAGAGTCTGCGGAAGCAGACGGTAGAGCACGAAGTGCGGACTTTCCGAGTGATGGATAAGGACTTCTGTAGGAGTAAAGAGCCAGGAAAAGATCTTCCTGACATATGGACATTTATGTCCAAATATGTCAGGGAAGATGTAGAAAGAGCCTGGAACAGGCGACCTTAGACAACACGAGGAAAGAGTCTGCGAAAGCAGACGGTAGAGCACGAAGTGCGGACTTTCCGAGTGATGGATAAGGACTTCTGTAGGCAGAAAGAGCCTGGAACAGGCCTTCTGTAATCAAGTGAGTAATTAAGCAAGAAAGAAAGGATACAAAATGGCAAGAACACCACGTGGCATGAAGCCGACGGTAGAAAACCCGGGCGCCATATTTAAACGCCTGATGGCTTATGTCTTTAAATATTATGGTCTTCAGATGGTGCTGGTATTCATATTTATTTTAGTTGGAGTACTGGCAAATCTTCAGGGTACCATGTTTATGAAAACCCTGATAGATGATTACATCGATCCTATGCTGAAGAATGGAAGCAGGGACTTTGGTCCGCTGCTTAAAGCTATTCTCAGAACGGCAATGTTCTATGGTATAGGAATCATTTCTACGTATACCTATAACAGAATAATGGTAAATGTATCCCAGGGTACACTGAGAAGAATTCGTGACAGCCTGTTCGAACACATGCAGTCTCTTCCTATCAGATATTTTGATACTCATACTCACGGCGATATAATGTCCATTTACACAAACGATGTTGATACCCTGAGACAGATGATAAGCCAGAGTATCCCTCAGCTTTACTCCAGTGCGCTTACACTTATTGGTGTCATTGTATGTATGATCATCAGAAGTGTTCCGCTTACAATCGTATCCTTCATTATGGTGGGATTCATGCTGAGCGTAACCATGAAGATATCTAAGAAGAGTGGAAGCTATTTCCTGGCACAGCAGAAGGATCTGGGTAAGGAAAATGGTTATATAGAAGAGATGATAACCGGTCAGAAGGTTATCAAGGTTTTCTGTCATGAGAAAGAAAGTATAGAAGATTTTGACAAGCTGAATGAGCAGCTCTATGACAGCGCTTATAATGCAAATAAATATGCAAATATACTTATGCCTTCCATGGCACAGCTGGGAAATCTCAGCTATGTTATCTGTATAGTTATCGGAGCACTTCTGGTGCTTAGTGGATTTGGTGTGAAGGGTGCTGCATTTGCAGGTATTGCACCTCTCACTGTTGGAGGACTTGTATCATTCCTTACATTTAACAAGAGCTTTAACATGCCTATCAATCAGGTATCTATGCAGTTTAATTCTATAATCATGGCTCTTGCAGGAGCAGACAGAGTTTTTAAGCTTATGGACGAAGCTTCTGAGGAAGATGAGGGCTATGTAACACTTGTAAATGCTAAGGAAAATGCAGATGGCAGTCTTTCAGAGACTACAGAAAGAACAGGTCTCTGGGCTTGGAAGCATCAGCATCAGGCTGATGGAAGTATAGATTATAAGCGTCTTGAAGGTGCCATCTTCATGGATGATGTAGACTTTGGTTATAATCCGGAAAAAATGGTTCTTCATAATGTTTCTCTGGATGCGAAACCTGGACAGAAGATAGCGTTTGTCGGTTCTACAGGAGCGGGCAAGACCACTATCACAAATCTGATAAATCGTTTTTACGATATTCAGGATGGTAAAATCCGTTTTGATAATATAAATGTAAATAAGATAAAGAAGGGTGATCTGAGACGTTCTCTGGGGCTTGTTCTTCAGGATACTCACCTGTTTACAGCAACAGTTATGGAAAACATCCGTTACGGAAGACTTGATGCAACTGATGAAGAGTGTATAGCAGCCGCTAAGCTTGCTAATGCAGATCAGTTCATTCGTCAGCTTCCTGATGGCTATAATACTATGCTTACCGGAGATGGCGGTAATCTCAGTCAGGGTCAGCGTCAGCTGCTGGCAATAGCAAGAGCTGCAGTAGCAGATCCGCCAGCCTTAATTCTAGATGAAGCAACCTCTTCCATCGATACCAGAACTGAGCGTGAGGTTCAGGAAGGTATGGACAAGCTGATGGCCGGAAGAACTACATTTGTCATTGCTCACAGACTCTCAACTGTAAAGAACAGTGACTGTATAATGGTACTCGAGCATGGCCGCGTCATAGAACGTGGAACCCACGACGAGCTTCTGGAGCAGAAAGGTAAATACTATCAGCTGTACACAGGTATGAGTGCGTAGATATAGAATATTTGTAGTTGCAATTTACGACATTTAATTAACATTTCACACCAAGTTAAGGTTATCTTAAGAATTGTCTGTTATAGTATCCTCATAAGGTTGAAAGTGCATTGAGTTTTAGGGAAACTCAAACGGTATTAGTGAAGGTGAGGATATATAAATGGAAGATGCTGTTCTGAATATGGAGAAGCTTGGCAAGAAAAATAAATGGATGAACATTGTCATACTTCTGATCATGGTTTCATTTTCGATAGTAATGATACTTGGATGCATAATGCAGTTCATGGAACTCAGCATAGCATCTGGAGTTTTTTATCTGTTCATCGCAGTCTGCATGCTTATTGCAGGTCTCAAAGTGTGTCAGGGAGATGATTCCTTAGACACTATTAATTAGGTACATCAAAGGCGCCCAGGTGAGGACAGTTCTATCACCCACCAGGAACCGTCTGAGAGTGGGTGCCTTTGTTGATAAATATGGTGGTTTATGAACCTCATCTCTGATATAATCGGAGATGAGGTTTTTTGCTTTAGTAGGAAACTTCGTTTCCTACAAAGCAAAAAACGCTCCGCTAAGGATGCGTCTCGGCGTGTAAGGTTAATAGTTGCCGTTGGCAA
>CACZOE010000210.1 GCA_902782695.1 uncultured Lachnospiraceae bacterium
TCTCAAATCATCTATCAGCAGCTTTGCAGCCCTGTCTATATCCGGTTCTTCACCTTTTAAGACACATTTCTTATTTATCGCAATACTGCGAAGTATATCCGGGCTATCCAGCGACTCATCTATCATATACCTATCACCCAGTATATTGCAATAATTTGTTTTCAGATATTCTATCAATATCTCTGAAAGTTCATATATCGGAAGTATATTATCATTAATAGAACCAACCAGAGCCAGATTTATACCTGTTCTTTCATCCTCGAACTTAGGCCACAGAATCCCGGGCGTGTCCAGCATATTTATATCCTTTGAAAGTCTGATCCACTGATTTCCACGGGTAACACCAGGTTTGTTTCCTGTTTTTGCAGTGGATTTTCCTACAAATGAATTGATAAATGTAGATTTACCAACATTAGGAATTCCTGCAACAAGAGCTTTTACAGGTCTGTTATGAATACCTCGTCTTCTATCCCGTTCTATTTTCTCTTTACAAACTTCTTTAACTGCATCACTTACCTTTAGCGTCTGTTTTCTCTCTCGACAATCAAGTGCAAGCACTTTTGCGCCGGTACTCTCATAATACCTGATCCATGCATCAGTAATGCTTCTATCAGCAAGATCATATTTATTCAAAAGAACAACTCTCTTTTTTTGACCAGCAAGCCTGTCTATGTCAGGATTCTTGCTGCTACCCGGAATACGTGCATCCAGAAGTTCAATAACTACATCACATAGTTTTATATCTTCCTCTATTCGTCTTCTGGCACTGGTCATATGTCCGGGATACCAGTTAATATCCATTATCCAGTCTACCTCTTCTTTCCTGGGGTTGTACGATATAAAAAACCTTACCCTTTATCTCAGATTTCTGAACATTTCCATAATTAATAAACCTGGAGTCCTCACTATTACTTGTATTATCTCCAATACAGAAATACTCTTCATCCTCCAGCTTTATCTCTTCACTCAGAAGGCCCGGAGAATTTATAACAGCAAAGGGATATTTCTCTTCTACCTGTTTACCATTTATAACAAGTCTGCCACCAACAACAGAAACTGTATCACCCGGCAGACCTATCACTCTTTTGATATCATAATAGTCTTTTGAACCAATTTTCTGAATAGCTACGATATCATATCTTTTAACTTTGCTAAGTTTATATGCCATCTTATTTAAAAGCATCTCATCCCCATCACGCAGTTTATCCTGCATGGAAGGACCAGTCATATAAACGGTCTGCACTCCAAATTCAGTAACACCGAACCCAAGTACTACTGCAGCAAATACTATAAGAATAGTATTAAGTATCCTTTTCAGAGTCTGGGGATTATCGTCACTGCTGGATTTTTTTTGAAGTTTATAGTCAAGGGAACCTTTCCTTTTTTTCTTCATGACTAATTGTCTCCATAGTAAATAGACCGGAGCAAAGCTCCGGTCATTAGATTTTCAGAAGATTATTTAACTAATTCCTTAACCTTAGCTCTCTTACCAACTCTGTCACGTAAGTAATAAAGCTTTGCACGTCTGGCCTTACCTCTTCTAACTACGTCAACCTTCTCAACAAGTGGAGAGTTAACTGGCCATGTTTTCTCAACACCAACACCGTTAGAATTCTTTCTTACAGTGAATGTTTCTCTTGCTCCGTGTCCCTGAACCTTTATAACGGTACCTTCAAATACCTGGATTCTTGTCTTCTCACCTTCCTTGATCTGTGCTGATACTCTTACTGTATCACCAACATTGAACTGAAGTGGTGTCTCACGAAGCTGTGCATCTTCGATGCCTTTGATAATGCTTTCGTAACTCATAATAAAACCTCCAAAAAATGATAAAATATTTTCAGACGTTCTTTCTATCATTAACACTAGATACAGCGGACCGTCTTAATCAAACTCAGTTAATATATCATACATCCACAATTAAAGCAAGCTTTTTTTATATAATAGAAAAGCAGGTAACGTTCTTTTTAATTAAACAAAGAAAGCCGCACCTGAACAGATACGACTTTCATAAAATCATAAAGTTAACTATAAAAGATTACTCAGCATCTTCTGCAGGAGCTTCAGCCTCTTCTACTACTTCCTCAGCTGTTTCTTCTACCGCATCAGCAATAGCTGCATCTACAGGAATTGATTCAGAGATTTCTTCAGCCTCCGTTACTGAAGCTTCTTCCTCTTCCTCAGCCTTCTCTTCCTTTACTTCTTCAGGATTTCTGTCCTTAAGAAGTGCTTTAATAGAAAGACTTATCTTCTTCTCAGCAATCTTAATATCTACAACCTTAGCTTCAATCTCCTCACCACTCTTAAGGATATCTGAAGGCTTCTCGATATGATCAAATGAAATCTGTGATACATGAAGGAGTGCATCAATACCTGGCTCAAGTACTACGAAAGCACCGAAATCAGTCATTCTAGCAACCTTACCCTTAACTACAGTACCAACAGCATACTTCTCTTCAGCATTAAGCCATGGATTCTGATCATCAAACTTAAGAGAAAGTGCGATCTTGCTTCCATTGATTTCCTTAATGAAGCACTTAACAGTCTCACCAACCTTAAATATCTTCTTAGGATTATCAACTCTTCCCCATGACATCTCTGATATATGAAGAAGTCCGTCTGCACCACCAAGATCTACAAAAGCACCAAAATCAGTGATGTTCTTGATAGTTCCTTCTACTGTATCTCCAACATTGATACGAGCAAAAAGCTCTGCAGCTGCCTTTTCCTTAGCTTCTGCAACGATTTTCTTTCTGTTACCTATAACTCTTCTCTTTCTTGGTTCATACTCTGTAAGTACAAACTCAATTTCCTGATCAAGATACTTTGTAAGATCTCTCTCAAATGTATCTGATACAAGACTTGCAGGAATAAATACTCTGCACTCACTAACCTGAACACTAAGTCCGCCTGAAAGAACCTGAGTAACCTTACCCTTTAAAATGGTTCCATTATTGAAAGCTTCTTCAAGTTCTGCATAAGCCTTCTCAGCTGCAACTCTCTTGTGTGAGAGAAGTACCTGGCCATCTCCATCATTAGACTTAAGAACCTTAACAGTAATTGAATCTCCAGGCTTTACAACTGTAGTAAGATCTACAGGAGTATTTGAATATTCAGCTGCTGTAACGATTCCATCAGCCTTAGCACCGATATTAACAACCAGCTCATCTGGTTTAACTGAGATAACCTCTCCATCGATAACCTGGCCTTGTCTTACGTGTACCGGCTTCTCCTCTTGTAATAATTCTTCAAAGCTTAATTCTGACATACTGTTTTGAACCTCCTTAATAACAGAA
>CACZOE010000211.1 GCA_902782695.1 uncultured Lachnospiraceae bacterium
CATATAACATTTTATGATAATTTTGCCAGATGTTATACAGAGGTTCAGCTGAGAACCAAAGATATGGATGACCAGGCTGAGATTGGAAGGGCCAATCATTTCGGGTATGAAAAACAGCAGGAAGAGAACAGGACAAAGAGAGATATGATTCCTGAGGGAGAGTGTAAATGCTTTGATGAAGCATACGAGAGACTGATCAGGCTTCAGAACCTTGACCTGTCTACAATAAATGTAAATATGTTTAAAGCATATAATAACCAGCTGATTAATGATGGCTGCGGACTCTTCAGAGGAAGGCAGATCCTCCCGTTTGAACATTTGTCCAGATTTCAGAATGATAATGATCCTGGTGCGTCGGTAGTATTTAAGTAAGGAGTTTTCTATGGTTACTTGTAGAGATATTTTGAATCTGAAAATGGATGGAGTGGAACTGGTGGCTGGTGGGGAAGGCCTTAACCGGGTTGTTTCCTGGGTATATCTGGTGCAGACAAAACCATATAGAGATCATATGAATCAGGGCAATTTTGCACTTGTGGTGGTAGACTATGTCCGGTTTGATTTTGATGAAGTTGGAAGAGCACTGGAGGAACTGGTTGAGCTTGGTATCTCAGGCTTTGGGATATCGGTTGTTGATGACCGTGAGGAGATACCCGAGTGGCTGATTAAGAGAGCTGATGAGCTGAAACTTCCACTTTTTTATGTCAGGTGGGAAGGCGCATCCTTTGTTGACATATCCCAAAGTGTAGGAAAACTGATAACTGAAACAGATATTATAAATAAAAGAACCGGAGATTATCTATATAACCTTTTATTTGGATATGATGTTAATGAAAGGTATGTAGAAAAAATCTCCGGTCAGTTTGGCATAGATTTTAGTAAGCCCTACCGTGTTGGGATCATTGCTGTGGATAGAAAGTATGGGGTTAATCTGGAGCAGGACGAGCACATCTACGAATACTATGCTAACTGTCTGAACCAGGAAGTTCTAAAGATGGATGGTCATCCTATGTTCATGAAATTCTTGAATAAATTTGTCCTTTTGTTCGAGGCTAAACCGGATAAAGAGGTTGAGCATGAACTGGAAGCTATGTTAAACAGGCTGGACAGTAATCCTTCTTTTGATGGGATAATCCAGAGTACCTGCATTCTGGGAGCGGCCTATACAGACCCCGGTAAATATGGTCAGAGTTATCAGGAGGCAAAAAGTCTGATACCTAAGAAGGACCTGCTTCCGAACCCGTCCCATAAAAAGGTTCTAAGTCTTAGTACTATGGGCATTTATAAATATATGTTTCACGGAGATAATCAGAGGGAAATTCTGGACTACTGTAATAATAAGCTGGACAGGATAGAGAAATACGATAATGCGAATGGTACATTTCTCGAAGAAACTCTGCTTACTTACTACATGAATGGATTTAATACTGTCAGGACTGCAGAGAGTTTATTCATACATAGAAATTCGCTTCTGCGTAGACTGGACAAGATAGAAGAACTGCTGGAAATAAAGCTTTCAGACTATATGGAATACCTGGATCTGATCAATTGTATTCTGGTGAAAAGATTTATGTTTTTATAAATGAGTGTGCAGATTGTCCCACAAGAATGTGCATTTTGTACGTTGAAAATTGAATAAAACTTTCATAAAATGCGGACTATGCAGAGGCGCTGGTGAAACAAAAAAGTTTCGACCGGCGCCTTTTCAATTAAACAGTCATCGCCCCGGATGACGAGAGGAGGAAATTATGAAGAAAAGAAATTTGGTTATCGTATCACTTATTACATCTATGGCAGTATCAATGCTTAGTGGATGCAGCGCAGGAGAAACTGCTTCAACAGGTTCAGTAGATAAGGCAGAGGCTTCTCAGACAACTGAGAGTACAGAAGGTGAGACTGCCGGAACCGGTTCAGATGCAGGAGGGGTTTTAAGAGTTGGTATGGAATGTGCATATCCTCCGTTTAACTGGACTCAGGATGAGGCAACAACACCGGATGGAAGCAAGGCGGTTCCTATATATGGTTCTGATTACTATACATATGGTTATGATGTAGCAGTAGCTCAGAAGCTGGCAGATGAACTGGGAATGGAACTTGAGATCCATAAGGTTGAATGGTCTTCAATCGGTATATCCATGGATGCAGGTGATTATGACTGTATCATCGCAGGTATGGGACGTACAGCAGAAAGAGAAATGTCGTACTCATTCACAGAACCATATTATTACAGAGATAACTGTATCGTAGTTAAGAAGGATGGACCATATGCAGGAGTTAAAGGACTTTCAGAATTAAATGGTACCGGATGTAAGCTCACAACTCAGTTAGGAACCGGATGGATTCCACTTCTGGATCAGGTTGAAGGAGCAGTGACAGGAAGTAATTATGAAACAACATCTGAATGTTTTATGGCAGTTTCAAATGGTGTTGCTGATGTTTGTATCATTGATTTTCCAACTGCACAGTCTGCACTTCTTACAAATGACGATTTGATGATCATTACATTTGATGAAAGTGATTCCTTTACCGGTGATGATGAAATGGTAAATGTATGTATCGCTACAAAGAAGAATGACACTGAACTTAGAGACAAGCTGCAGGGCGCTATGGATGCCATTGGATGGAATGACAAGGCAGCTATGGATGAACTAATGAATACTGTAATAGGACAGCAGCCAGCAGCTAAATAAATGTAAGACATAACAAATATGATCAAGAAGGCTGGGATGGGAAATGGGATATAGACTATTATCAATCACAGATCCGACTAATTCATTTGAATGGATGCTATTCCTGACAAAAAAATATCTGGGCATGTTTCTGGAAGGAACCTGGCTCACTTTGTACATCGCAGTTTTGGGTACACTTCTGGGATTCGTGCTCGGATATGTAATAGGGATCATTCAGGATTTCAAAATAAATCAGGGTGATCTGTTTATAAAGAAGATTATCATAAGAATTATAAAACTGATATCAACTGTATATGTGGAAATCTTCCGTGATACGCCAATGATCGTTCAGGCGATGATCATATATTACGGAATCAGACAGACAGGCGTTGATCTGACACCGGTCATAGCAGGTATTCTGGTAACGGTTCTTAATACCGGAGCTTATATGGCTGAAACAGTCAGAGGTGGTATCGGTTCCATAGATATGGGACAGAGAGAAGGCGCCTGGGCTATGGGAATGTCACCTATGAAGACTATGCTTTTCATAGTTTTGCCACAGGCTTTTCAGAATATTATTCCTGAAATGGCAAACACATTTCTTACAAATCTGAAGATGACATCAGTTCTTAATGTTATAGCAGTCCAGGAGCTGTTCATGGCAGCTAAGACTGTGGGCGGAAATTATTATAAATACTTTGAGAGTTATCTGGTTATAGCGGTTATATATTTTGTTCTATGCTTCCTCTTTAACAAGATATTTGGTCTGGTGGAGAAGAAGATGAAGGGCAGCGATGATTATGCCCTCGCAGTAGAATATCTGGATAATCAGTAAGGAGGCGCACTATGGGAGATGCGGTTATATCTGTACAGAATCTCGGTAAATCTTTTGGTGATCATGAGGTTCTCAGAAAAATAGATATGGATGTTAAAGCCGGGGAAATCATCTGCATAGTGGGCTCCTCGGGTTCCGGAAAATCTACACTACTCAGGTGCATTAATAAGCTGGAGCGGCAGACTACCGGTAAGGTTATGTATCACGGTAAGGAAATCAGAGATGTTCAGAGAGAGATAAATGATTATCGTGCCAAGGTGGGTATGGTTTTTCAGTCCTTTAATCTCTTTAATAACATGACTGTTTTACAGAACTGTATGATCTGTACCAGAAAGGTTCTTCATATCTCAAAAGCGGAGGCCTTTGACAGAGCCATTGCACATTTAAAGGAAGTGGGAATGGCACCATATATAAATGCAAAACCTGCCCAGCTCTCCGGTGGACAGAAGCAGCGAGTTGCCATTGCCAGGTCTCTATGTATGAATCCGGAAGTGCTTCTCTTTGATGAACCTACATCAGCGCTGGATCCCGAGATGGTGGGTGAGGTGCTCAACGTTATGAAACAACTGGCAACAACAGGACTTACCATGATCATTGTGACACATGAGATGGCATTTGCCAGAGATGTATCAACGAGAACTATATTTATGGATAGAGGATATGTTGCAGAAGATGCGCCTCCGGCGGAATTATTTAGTAATCCAAAGAATCCGAGAACCAGAGAGTTTTTAAGCAGGTATCTGGCGGGATAGAATTATTACTTAATGGAGGCGGTACCTATGAAGAGATTTGTTGTTACATTTGCCCGGGGATTTGGCTCGGGAGGAAAAGAGATTGCATCTATTCTTGCAAAGGATCTGGGAATACATTGTTATGAAAATCGTATCCTAACACTGGCTAGTCAGATGAGTGGGCTGGATGAGAAGCTCTTTCAGGAAGTGAATGAGAAGATCAGAACCAATGGGGGGTTTTCAAATCTTATGAAAGGGCTTCCTAGATCCAGAAGATACATAGCCAGAAATGAGAAATTTGTTTCGGATGATAAGCTGTTTGAATATCAGTGCGAAATCATTAGAAATCTGGCTGAACAGGAATCATGTGTAATAGTTGGCAAATGTGCAGACTATGTACTCAGGGATAAGCTGAATGTTGTAAGCGTATATATAGAGGCTCCGAGATCCTTCTGCGTGCAGCGTACCATGAAGAATCTGGGAGTAACAAAGGAAGTGGCGCATGCAACTATCAAGAAGACGGATAAGTACAGGGCTGATTATTATGAATATTACACACATGGTAATTACTGGACAAACCCGGTTAATTACGATATGACCCTCAACAGTGAAAAGGTTGGTATCAATGATTCAGTCAAACTTATAGAGCAATATCTACTTATAAAAGGATTTATCGGTGTTGATGATATTCACTTTTATGAAGAGTAGATGATGGTTATTTATAGTAGAAAGAAGGATGATCGTTATGAAGCTTGCAGAGACAGGTTATACAGCTCAGGATATAAAAGATAAAGTTAATAAATATATGATAGAGACCTATGAAAGGTTTGATTTTCTGGCTGAGACGGCAAAGGATCAGTATATCTATGATGAAAAGGGTGAAAAATATCTGGATTTTTATGCCGGTATAGCTGTTAATTCGGCTGGAAACTGCAATGAGAAGGTGGTGGCAGCTGCTATCGAGCAGACAAAGGAACTGATGCATACCTTTAATTATCCTTACACCATTCCACAGGCGCTTCTGGCAGAGAAGGTATGTACCAGCATAGGAATGGATAAGATATTTTTTCAGAATTCCGGTACAGAAGCCAACGAAGCCATGATCAAGATGGCACGAAAGTATGGAATCGAAAAATATGGTCCTAACAGATATCATATCGTCACAGCTAAAATGGGATTCCATGGAAGAACCTTTGGAGCCATGTCCGCTACAGGTCAGCCCGGAAATGGGTGCCAGATCGGTTTCGGTCCCATGACTTATGGATTTTCCTATGCTCCATATAATGACCTGCAGGCTTTTAAAGATGCATGTACCGAGAATACTATAGCTATAATGATCGAGCCGGTTCAGGGTGAAGGCGGAGTTCACCCGGCAACCTATGAATTTATGACCGGACTCAGAAACTTCTGTGATGAAAAAGGAATGCTGCTTCTTATTGACGAGGTGCAGACCGGATGGTGCAGAACCGGAAATATCATGAGCTACATGAATTACGGAATAAAACCGGATATAGTTTCTATGGCAAAGGCTTTGGGAGGCGGTATGCCTATAGGTGCCATCTGTGCAACTGAGGAAGTTTCAAAAGCTTTTTCAGCCGGCTCCCATGGAACTACATTTGGAGGACACCCCGTAAGCTGCGCAGCTGCGCTGGCTCAGGTAAATGAACTGCTGGACAGGAACCTGGCCGGAAATGCCAGAAAGATGGGAACCTATCTGGCAGAGAAACTTAAGGTTCTTCCTCATGTTAAAGAGGTAAGAGGTCAGGGACTTCTGGTTGGAGTAGAATTTGATGATGACATAAATGGTATCGATGTCAAGCACGAGTGTCTGAAGCGACATCTGCTCCTGACAGCGATAGGAGACCATATCATACGAATGGTTCCTCCACTCATCATAGATGAGAATGACTGCGACCAGGCGGTGGATATAATAAAGGCATCGATCGAAGCACTTGAATAGGAATCGATTGAAGCGCTTGAATATGGATTTGATGGCGTGAATAGAGGGCTAAAAGGAGTCAGATATCTGGCTCCTTCTTAGGTTGATAAGAGCTATAATTTGTTGCACCTGCCTTTACATAGTGATATGATGACATTAACACTTTTGTTAGCTCAAGGGGTTGTTTTTGAGAGGTTACGGGTAATGATTTTTTATTTCCATGCGACAGTAATTTTATCTGTCCTTTTGTCTTCCATATTTGTTTTACGCTGGAGACGTGGTATTTCAGTACATTTTCCAATCATCTTTGTGTTCATTCCTATTATTAATCTTGGATACTTGTCTGTGGCTACTTCAACCAGTGTGGATGAAGCACTGATGGCAAATGGAATCGAATATCTGGACGGCTGCTTTCTTGAGCTGTTCTTTTTTCTGTATGTCCTGAATTTCTGTAAGATTAAAATACCTAAGATATTTACTGGAATCCTGATGACACTGGGGGCATTCTTCCTGTTTGTTGCTATTAATACTGGAAGTAATAAGCTTATGTATAAGAGCGTAGAACTAAAACAGCTTGATGGG
>CACZOE010000212.1 GCA_902782695.1 uncultured Lachnospiraceae bacterium
AAATGTATTACCTATGTAAGTTCCATTAGTAGAGCTACAATCACACGCATATAAATCGCCCGAAAACTTGTCATACATAATTTCAAAATGTATTCCACTTACATAGCCTATATCTATAGGAATATTACAAAAATCAGGTGACCTTCCAACTTTTAGTGTATTATTTGGTGGTAATATATATGATTTGACACAATCATCAGTAAAAACATCTATGATAATCCTATCTGGAGGAGGTGGTGGTGGCGGATCAATACCGACTTCAATATCGCTCATAAACTGTTCAATGGTTTGAGTTCTCTGTTTAAAATCTATTGCTAGAGCTCTATCTATCCCAATTGATAAATTCGTTGGAAACCCATATTCACTAAGTCGTTTATAATCCTCTCCATTAATTCTATCGTATGGCTGTGGTATAACTCCACCAACTAACAAGTAATAAATAGTTGCTGCAAAAGAATAAACATCTGTATATGTCCCTTGAGGTTTTTTTGACGAATACTGTTCCAATGGAGCAAATTTGGGATTTAAATATACAGACAGTCCTTCATTATTGTAGCCAGCTAAAGCTTTTGCATTACCAAAATCAATCAGTACTGTAATCCCCTGTTTCGTCCAAAATATATTCGCCGGACTAATATCTCTATGAAAAAGCTTTCGTTTATGAACATCTGACAAAGCTTTTGCAGCCTGACTTATAATGGGTTTTAAATTTTCCCATCTTAATCTTCCGCCATTTATAGCAGCCAGTTGCCTAAGAGTGTATCCATCCAAATAATCCATAGAGAAATAGCTTGTTCCATTTTGTTCAAAATACTCCAAAACATTTACAACATGTGGATTATCTTTTAGATTGTGGAGAGACATCGCCTCTTCCGCAAATTTATCTTTACAATGTGAGAACTGACCAATATCAGAAGGGTTTGATGGTCCCATACTGATTCCGTCACTATATCTCATTGCAATTTGTTTAGGAAACAATTCCTTTACAGCAACGGTTTCTCCAGTAATTCTATCTCGAGCTTTATATGTAATTCCGAATCCACCACTCGCAATTCCATCCTGAATAACATATTTATTATTTAGAACAAATCCGTTGGGCAGAGCATTTGTGAGTTTTCCCATATTACTACCACCTGACTACAATATTTAAGGAACCTGCCTTTATTGTGTCACCACTTTCCATTCTACGTTTATGATCAAGTTTATTACCATTAAAAAGAGTTCCATTACTTGAACTTATATTCTGGATGTACATATAGTCTCCGTCATATTCCATAGCAAAATGCTGCCTAGATAAACTGTCATCATCAATAATGATGTCACATATATCACTTCGTCCAACTATACAACTTCCATCAAGCAGATAATTTATCGTATTCAGTAACTTTTCTCCTTTATATATCTCCAACTTCAATTTGATATTTCTTATTCCAGACAAAGATGCCTGTTGTTTTTTTATCTTTACGCCCGGACCACCATCCTTTGCTTTTGCTACAGTAAATAGATTATCTGAGCGACCGTCGCTATCCGTTCTTTTTAATGAGCTAGATACTCCACTTTTCTTTACTGAAGAGTTACTATTTCTCTGATAATCCCTTTCTTTTAAATCTGACTTTGCTTCAACACGAGAATCCTTATTATTTTTACTAATAATAAGAATAATCATTATCAAAAAGACCAATAATACCGCTCCAGCACATATGATTATGTTTTTCTTATCCGAAAAAAAGCTCTTTTCCATAACTTGACCATTATTATGAATTTCTTCTGTCGAAGTTTCTGTTATACCCATTACATCATCTCCCCCACCAGGAGTCGGCTCGGAGGATACTTTCGGGGTTTCATTAGGCGTTGGTGTTGGACTTGGTGTTAATGAAGGTGTTGGTGTGTCTAATTGATCAGGAAAAGGTGTTTCTGATAACTTTTCTTTACCTACATCATCACTTGTATCTATCTTTTCATTTGAAACATATAATGTCCTGGGCGTTATATAATCATATCCATTTACCAGTGTAAAATTTAAAAAATCTTCATCGCCTTGTAATCCCTTTACTTCATATTCAATAGACCAACAATTATCATTTATAATTCTATAAATATCTTTTATACTTTTTTTATTCTTATAATCCTGAACTTTCCTTACAAACCCTCCCAGTTCTTCTGTTATCATTTTATACATATACGAATAAGACTTATCTTCACCATTTATATCTTCATTTATAAGCTTAATCATATATAATGGATAATTACTACTTATAAGCGCATTCATTTTATCGTTATTCTCTTTAATGTCAGACATATACCCTGAATCAATTCCATCTGAAAGAAGTATCAAAACTCTTCTTTTATCAGTAGAACTCTCATTTATCTTGTCACATATTTCCTCTATAGAATTAAGAAAGCTCGTCTCAGAAGAAGATTTTTCTATACCATTCACAACTTCATCTAATTCGTCAAACTCACTGCGTCTATAGCTTCCATATTTTTTTAATCCTTTATCATTTAATACAAATAAGGTCACATTATCCGTATCACTCATTTCATTGGGAAAGTTCCTTATTTGGTCTTTAATAGAATTAAATGACAAATCATCTATTGAAGAGGACGTACTGAGAATAAGATTTATATCTAATCCCGATTCATTTTCCTTGATAGGATCTGATAATTTAACATTTGAATCCCCAGAAGTTATAGAAAGATTTAAATCATTAATGTCGTTTTCAGCAAAAAAATATATTTTAAACACTGACTTATCATCGCTATTTTCAGATTGACAAACTACCTGCTCTATTCTATTACTCTCGTACTTCGAATCAGGAATGTCCGGCTTAGGAGTCGGATCATTATATATTTTTTTATTATTCTGAAATTTAACATTACCTGTTGAATCGTTACTCTCTGTAGTTTTTTTATCGCTTTCTGTTTCCCTGCTTGAGCCTCCTTGATCATCATCCGTTGC
>CACZOE010000213.1 GCA_902782695.1 uncultured Lachnospiraceae bacterium
TACAGATATATGTTCAGGGGAAAGCTCACATACTTTTGTAAGTGTATCAACTAAAGTATGCACATCCTGTCCAGGAAGCGAACTCATAACATCCACACTTATATTTTCAAAACCAGCCCTTCTGGCAGATTCAAACCCCTGAAGAAACTCTTCATAACTATGAATACGTCCAAGTCGTTTTAAGATAACATCATCAGCTGATTGAAGACCAATAGACAGCCTGTTGATACCATACTTCCTGTAACTGAGCAGATCTGTATATTTTATAGTTCCTGGATTTACCTCAATGGTAATCTCGGGAAATCTGTCCAGCCTGAAAATATGCTTCACCGTGTCCATAACATTGCCTATCATGGCTTCATCAAGAATAGACGGTGTTCCTCCACCGATATATATAGTTTTAACTGTATATCTGTCTGCAAAAGACTTATACATTCTTATCTCGCTCATAAGAGCATTAATATACTGTATCTGTCTGGTGTTGGTTTCATTATCAAAGGAAAGAAAGTCACAGTATATACATTTATGCTTACAGAACGGTATATGAATATATAGGCTGAGTGGTTTTTTCATATTATCACCTTAGGATTCATTATAGTATCAGAATCCTTCTTTTTATCAATCGTCGTCATCCAGTTTAAGCACAGACATGAAAGCCTGCTGTGGAACATCCACCGAACCAACCTGACGCATTCTCTTCTTACCCTCTTTCTGTTTTTCAAGAAGCTTCTTCTTACGGGTAATATCACCACCATAACATTTAGCAAGCACATCCTTACGAAGAGCCTTTATGGTCTCTCTCGCTATAACCTTGCCACCAATTGCAGCCTGAATAGGAACCTCAAACAGGTGTCTGGGGATTTCTTTCTTAAGTCTCTCACACATTTTTCTGCCACGTTCATAAGCTGAATCTGAGAAAACTATAAAGGAAAGCGCATCAATGTTTTCCCTGTTAATAAGTATATCCAGCTTCACAAGCTTCGAACGAGTATATCCCTTAAGTTCATAATCAAAGGAAGCATAACCTCTGGATCTTGACTTAAGAGCATCAAAGAAATCGTAAATTATTTCATTTAACGGCATTTCATATTTAAGAAGTACACGGGTTTCCTCAAGATATTCCATACTCTGATATATACCACGTCTCTCCTGGCACAGCTTCATTATGGCGCCCGTGTAATCAGATGTTACCATTATCTCAGCATCCACTACCGGTTCTTCCATATAATCTATTTCTGATGGATCAGGAAGATTTGAAGGATTAGTAAGCTCTAAAACATCACCGTTTGTTTTATATACCTTATATACAACTGAAGGAGCCGTGGTTATGATATCCAGATCATATTCTCTCTGAAGTCTCTCCTGTACAACCTCAAGGTGAAGGAGTCCGAGGAATCCACATCTGAAACCAAAACCAAGAGCTATACTGGTCTCTGGCTCATAGAAAAGCGCAGCATCATTCAGCTGAAGCTTTTCAAGGGCATCCTTAAGATCCTGATACTTCGCACCATCCTCTGGATATATACCACAATACACCATAGGACGTGCCTTCTTATAACCAGGAAGAGCTTCATCACAAATGTTCTCAGCATCAGTAACTGTATCGCCAACCTCAGTGTCACGAACATTTTTGAGAGATGCGGTGATATAACCAACCATACCGGCACTTATTTCTTCCTGTGGGATGAACTGACCGGCACCAAATATTCCAACTTCAACAACATCAGCCTCTGCTCCGGTCTCCATCATATGAATTCTGGAACCTTTTCTGATATTTCCATCAAATACGCGACAGAAAATGATGACACCCTTATAGGAATCATAAAGACTGTCAAATATAAGAGCCTTGAAAGGTTTATCATTATCTCCTGCAGGAGCAGGGATTTTTTCAACTATAGCCTCAAGAACATCTTCTATATTTATTCCGTTCTTAGCTGAGATCATCGGAGCATCTTCAGCAACTATACCGATAACATCTTCTATCTCAGCCTTTACTCTTTCAGGCTCGGCTGAAGGAAGGTCTATCTTATTTATAACAGGAAAGACCTCCAGATTATGGTCTATAGCCATGTAAACATTAGCAAGAGTCTGTGCTTCTACACCCTGGGCTGCATCGACAACAAGAACAGCACCCTCGCAGGCAGCAAGACTTCTGGACACTTCATAATTAAAATCCACATGTCCTGGAGTATCTATAAGATTCAGAATATATTCCTCACCATTTTTAGCTTTATAGATAATACGAACAGCCTGGGACTTAATAGTAATACCACGCTCTCTTTCAATATCCATATTATCAAGAACCTGGGCCTGCATCTCACGTTCAGTCAGTGTTCCTGTCATCTCGATAATTCTGTCTGCAAGCGTAGATTTACCATGATCAATATGAGCTATAATGCAGAAGTTTCTAATTCTGTTTTGGTCTAAATGTGACATAATCATTCCTCATTTATATATATTCATTAAACCTTTTCTTCAGCCTTGATTTCTGAAGAAGCCTGTTTTGATTTCATAGCAGTCGGAAGTTCTGCAAGAATAATGGCAGCAAACATTATAAAACATCCGATTATTTCATCTGTTTTCAGTTTCTGATGAAGTATAAGAAAGCCTGAAATTGCAGAAACCACGGATTCAAGGCTCATTATAAGGGATGCAACCGTCGGATTGACATCCTTCTGACCGATTATCTGCAGTGTATATGCTACTCCGCAGGCCATAAATCCGGAATAACAAAGAGCCGGAAGTGCTGATATTATAAGTCCTGCATCAGGCATCATGTGATAATGCATAGCATCTACAGGATAAACAAAAAATGCACTCAGAGCGGCAGCTGTATAAAACTGAGCAGATGAAACAACAACTCCATCTACACCATTTTTATTCGCATGATCAATAAATATTATATGAAACGAAAAAAGCAGAGAACATATCAGTAGTTGAACATCAGATATCTCAAATATATAATGACCACTTCGACCTATACAAAGAAAGTAAAGTCCTATAAGAGCAAGCACAACGCTCAGCCATATGACAGGTGAGGTTTTCTTTCCGATAAATATACCTATAATTGGAACAAGAATGATATATAATGCTGTGATAAAACCTGCCTTACCTGTAGAAGCCCTGAGCATTGCCATCTGTTGGAAATTACTGGCAGCACAAAGGATTATACCACAACCTATACCATACTTAACAGATTTTTTCATATCCCCCGGATTCTCGATTCTCTTTCTAAGAAAACAGATAACCGGTATCAGCATGGTTCCACCCAGAATGTATCTGATAACACTAAAGGTAAAGGGTCCTATATACTCCATCCCTGCCGCCTGGGCCACAAAGGAAGTACCCCAGATAACAGAAGTCAGGAGAAGGATAAATGAATTTCTAATTGTATTTTTCTTTACTTCGGTCATATTTTTATACGTAAAAAAACTCCTTTACGGGAGTTTTTTTATAAATAAATTTCAAATATCGATTTATTCTTAATACTGATATTTATTTAATGCATAAAGAGCAAGAGCAAATACAAGTCCTATAAGCATATCTGAATCAGTATCAAAATCAAGTATATAAGTTTCGCACATATTTAAAGCCTGTCCAGGTATCAGATAAGGCATACTCTTTACCTTCATAGGTTCAAGAGATCCACTGTGAACAACATAGTTCCATGAAACAGCATCGCCTTCAACTTCCCAGTCTTCATCGAAGTCTACATTGTATCTCTGCATTCTGGAACGATTATCTCTCCAGATAGTTCCAAACTTGTCTCTGGCAGCAAATTCAAATCTTATCTCATCACGTACGTATTTCTCCTGAACATAAGCACATTCACTTATAGTATCAGCAAGATATAACTTGATTCTGTGACCAGTTGCGATAAAATCATCCTTTGTATAATAAACTTCTTTTCCTCTCTCGTTGAATATTTTAACTGAATCATAATCTTCGAGATCCTGAGCTTTAATGTATAATTTTGGCATAACCTCACCCCACTACATATAGTAAATAAATATGGTTTATTATACCCAATAATGCGCCCAGTGTCAAAGTAATATATTTATATTATACAGTCAAATATATAGTTGTTTTATCTCGCGCTACTATTGAATTCTTGCCATCATACATCCAACGTAGTAAAATAAACATATCTAATGTTTTAAAAGACTTTTTTATTTATGGGGTTGATTATGAACAGAAAAAAAGTTGCAGTATTTGTCTCGAATATTTACGCAGCAATGATCCGTGATATGCAGGATGGGTTAAACGATGCTGCCCTCGCTGAAAATGTAAAGCTCATCTATTTTGCCAGCTTCAGCGATGGATTCAGCAAGGAAATCTATGATCAGTACGTCAAATATGACGAGGGGGATCTGGTTACATTCAAGCTCCCAGATCTTAATGATTTCGATGGAGTAGTCATTATAGGTTCTTCTTTTCCACCTGACTACAGTGAAAGAATCGACAAAATACTCGAAAAAATAAATATCCCTGTTATATATATCGGTGCAGTCGATAACAAATACTATAATCTTCTTAATAACGAAGAAACTTCTTATAGTGCAATTATCGAACACGTAATCGAGAAGCACGGTTGCAAAAACATTTATCATGTAGCCGGAAAAAAAGACCAGCATTTTACCTATGAAAGAATAGATTCTTATAAAAATGTACTTAGCAGGCATGGTCTGCCATGTGGTGATGACCGTATCTACTATGGTACTCTCTGGAGAGACTGCGGCGAACCAGCTCTTGATTATATACTTGAACATTGCAAAAAAGAAGGAAATAAACATCCAGATGCTATCATATGTGTCAATGACTATACTGCTATCGGCATAGTGGCTGCATGTCGAAAAAGAGGATTAAAGGTTCCAGAAGATATAATAGTAACAGGATATGATGGTATAGAGAATGCTAAGATGGGCTACCCTTCTATTACCACTTCAGAACAGCCGTTCTATGGTGTTGGAAAAAACAGCATATATGTTCTTCAAAGAATATGGAACGGCGAAAAAGTTGATCAGACTCTACGATTTGATGGTGTTCTTCATCTGAATCAATCATGCGGCTGTGTTCCTTTAAGCGCTGACAATACAGAAGATGTGAGACATGTATACAGCAACAGAATGGATAAAATGGAATATCTGGCCCAGTCTACAACAAACATGATTCTTAGTATCTCAAATGCCTCTACTATGAATGAAGCATTTAGAGAAATTGAAAAAAACGCCAAATCTGATACTGGTTTTAAAGATTTTCTACTTTGTCTCACAACCGAATGGGATAAAAAAATAGTTATAAATGATGACACCGTACTTACCGATGAAGATATGAATGTTGTCTGCGGTTTTATTGGTGATGAATACGTAAAGCCTCAGACCTTCAAGAGAAAGGCTCTCCTTCCAGACAGACTGCTGGAGGATCCTAACCCTTATTATATTATATCTATCCATCATCTTCAGTATTATATGGGATATGTCATATTATCTCCTACTCTTTATCCTTATAACCAGCTCATGGCTAAATCCTGGCTAGTAAATCTAGGAGCAATGCTTGAGAACTGGAGAATAAGAAGCGAACTAAATGATACAGTTGAAAGACTGGAAATGCTCTATAACAGAGATATGCTTACTGGTCTTTACAACAGACGAGGATACGAGCTATTCTTCGAAGATATATATAATAAATGTCTGGAAAACAACCAATATCTTTCTGTTATGATCATTGATATGGATAATCTAAAACATGTAAATGATAATTTCGGTCATAACGAAGGTGATTACAGCATATGCACCATATCCGAATCCATGATGGTTGCCGCAAAACATGGCGAACTATGCATCCGCTCAGGTGGTGATGAATTTGTGATACTTGCCGGTGATTATTCATACGAAAAGGCAAATGAATATATCAGACTATTAAGAGAAAATATAAAACGCCGCATTACCCGAGATAATAAACCATTTAAAGTAGAAGTTAGCGTTGGTGTATATATGGATATCCCTAAAAAAGTTAATGCTTCAATAAACGAAATATCCGAAAACTACTTAAAACAAGCTGATTCTGAAATGTACAAGGAAAAGAAATCTCATAAGAATAAATAAGGCAGGATTTTATATTCTATTTATTCAAAAACAAATAAAAAACAGATTTACTCTAAAACTAAAGTAAATCTGTTTTTATTATATAAGTCAATACACTATTCTTACCATTTCAGTTCATCAAATACTTCGAAACAGCTCTTAGTACGAATATTAATCATACGAGTCTGTATTCTTGTTTTAGACAGATCCAGATCTTTAAGTAGTACATTCAGAGCATCTACTATATCATAATTATTGCATTCTTCCGAAAGAATATCAAAATAAAAATCTTCCTGTCCTAAAAGTTCAGTTATATCTTTATATTTTTCACCATGACCAAGAAGTAAGGCAGGTATATAGTTTCTATATGCCTCAACACATGTTGCAAAATGTGAACTTATAATCAACTCAAATTTCTTTAAAAACATATTAAGTTCAACCGAGTCCAACTCACGCTCTATCAGGTGAATATTTCCATAAGGACTAAAATCTTCAGCCAGCTCTTTACATGATTCCATATCTGAAGAAGCCTGACAAACTATATATACATTCTTTCCAGCTATTTTCAAAGCTTCAAATATTTTGTTATACATATCCAAAGTATTGTCATTATACTTTTTACTCAGACAAAGAGCATTAGGAATTATAGCAACATTATTTCCTTCTGGAATCTCAGGAACTTCAGGTCTATAGAATCTGGAAAAGACATTAGTCATTTCAAAACTATCATCTATTAATAGCATATCTGTAGCAGGTCTAAGATTATCAAGTCCAAAATATCCCATTAATTCATCATAACCAAATTGTTCACGAGTAAAAATAGCCTTTGGATAGAAAAGAATATCCTTCATATCTCCAAGAATATACATATTATCTACGCTAAATTCAAAAGGGCCAAAAGATTGAGGCATTATAATCATAGGTATTTTATTCTTTTTAGCTATTTTTATATTATTCAAATAGTATTCAATATCAGCCATACTATTATCAGCGGACAAAGAATGTTCACTTACATCTATCATTAAATCCATCTGTGGAACTAAACTTGAGGCATCAATATCAGCAGATGTAGTATCATCCTTCTTACGAAACATTTTAGTTAGTCCAGACAAAGGATTAGATCTTAGAACCTGGGACTGCTCTTTTTTAGTAAATGAGATTTTACCAAATCTATATAATGCGCCGTCTAACTGCTCATCATTATGCGCATAATATACTTCACAGTCACTAAATCTTTTCCTTAACTCATCGATCACAACAAAGAGCTTAGCCTGAGAACCTTTGTTCTCGAAGTTAGCACCTACAATCATAATCTTTTTTCCCATTATTTCTTACCCCTTTATTATAAATATAATAAAAACATATTCAACCTCAGTATATTATCACAAAACGCAGAAAAACACAAAATATTTTTATACAATATTATCATTCAATTCACATATTTTTATAAAAAATAAACAAAAAAAGGACCGGACTTAAAGTCCGGTCCCTGAATATCATATATATTCACTTAAATCAGTTATACTCTGACTTATTTCTCTGCTATAGCAGCCTGTGCTGGTGTCAAATAAGTTCGGAATCGTTTCCTTATTTATATTCAATTTTTCGTCAGAATCGTTAATAAAACTCGATTCTACACAGTTTATAGCA
>CACZOE010000214.1 GCA_902782695.1 uncultured Lachnospiraceae bacterium
TGATCATAATGTATCTGATTCTTTCAAAATACATTATCGCCGGTGTAGCACTTGGTGGAGTTAAGAGTTAATAAATAAAAGTAATAGTGTATAAATTAAAGTGAAGGTTAATTTATCATAGTGAAGGTTAAAACTATTTATTAGTGAAGGTTATTAGTGAAGGTATTAAAAAGGCCATCCGATTTCGGATGGCCTTTAAATTTATAAATGTTTTTAGACATTTGATAATAAATGTATAATTAAACATTTGTATGGTTTGTAGTAGAATTGTTCTGGATAACTTTTTTGTAATCACTAGGAGAGTAGGTTGTATACTTCTTGAATGTTCTGCAGAAGGATGGAAGAGTGTTGAAACCAGTCTGGAACGCTATCTCTGTTATAGGAGTATCAGTTGCCAGCAGTTTTTCAGCCACCCGGATTCTTTTCAGAGTCAGATAATCGTGGAAGGTATAACCCGTCTGCAGTTTAAATATCCTTATGAAATGATATTTTGAAAAACCGGTATAGTTAGCAGCCTGTTCAGTAGATATATCTTCCGCATAGTTTACATCCAGATATCTGAGAAGCGCATTTATTCTTGTGATCGACTGTGAAGTGTTCTGAGACTCTTCGGATTTGACAGTGTTTTCTGAATGCTTATAGATCTCTATAAAGACCTGATACATTTTGTCATAAATGATAGTTTCCCAGAAATTGGTATTTGTGAAATATACAGAGTTCATATCCATGAACAACTGATAGACATTCGAATATATATCGGGACAAGTTTTTTGATTGATTAAAAATGCATCAAAAAACAGTGACTCGATAGCTTTATAATCGTGTGATTTAAAGAAGTGATTCATTTCTATAAGATAAATGAATCGTACTCCGTATTTGTCGTTTATATATTCATGAAGCATTCTCGGTGGGATGATAAGAATATCACCTTCCTTCAGAATATACTGCTTGTTATTTGCGTGAATCTCGTAATTATTCTGAATACAGATGAATACTTCAAAAGCATCATGTGAATGAAGTGCATATCCTTCCGGTTGATTGTTATACCAGATTCTGATATGAGAAGAAGAGTTGTAAGTTACCATTTCTCTACGGTTTCTAACTACTCGACTTCCTAGGTTTTCATCAGGCTGCTGGTATTTGTCCGGTACATTATTTGATTTCCAGGATGTCATTAATACCCTCTCCTTTGTATGAATGAAATCTATTTGATTATATCATTAAAATATAAATCAATCAAACTTTTATATAAACTGAGTAAAATAAGTAAAAAACAAAGTAAAAATTTATAAAAACACATTAAATGAGTTGTTGCGTTAAAACACTAAAAACGGTATAATGCTGTATGTTTGGGTTTAAATATCTGACATTATACGTTTTATAGGAGAACGATATGATAAGTGAGGCTATGAAAGCAGTTGAAATGGCTGAAAAAGAAGCTGCTGAAATGATTCAGAATGCTAGAAATGAAGCAGATAAGATTCGTAAATCTTCTGAGCAGGATTCAGAAGAGATGAAGAAGGCTGCTGCTCAGGCTGCGAAGGATGATGAGGCTTTAAAACTTGAAAAGCTGGAAGCGTCCAGAGCACAGGCAATTGAGTCTGCAAAGCAGGAAGCTCAGAAGAAAGCATTAGCTCTCAGAGAGTCTGCTTCAGCAAAAGAAAATGAAGCGATTGATGCTGTTATAAGTAAGATAATATAAAGAAAGGCGGATTTAGCATTGGCAATTGTTGATATGCGAAAACTTCTTGTATATGCCACGAAGAATCATCGTAAGGCAGTACTTGAGTTTTTGCAAGAGATAGGTGCCATGGAGATAGATGCCCTGGATTCCAAAGATCTGGATTATGAGATACCATTTGAAAAAATGGATACCTCAGGCGAGAGAGTCAGATTTCAGAAGATTGCTGACGAGATGGATTATGTTATTAATCTGCTCTCTAAGTATGATACTGAGAAAAAACCTCTCCTGAATCTGGAAAGTAAACAGATCCCTATAAGTGAATTTAGGGATATCGAAAAGAATCGCAGGAAGATCTATTCAAAGGTAAAGGATGTCCTTGAACTAGAACGACAGATCATGGAAAGCAAGGCCACCATTAACCGAAAAGAGATCAAGATAGCAACTCTGTCACCATGGAGTAAACTTGATATCCCTCTAAATAGCGAGAAGACCAAGGCAACCAAGATCTTTATAGGAACATTTCCGGAGTTACTAAATAATGAGAAACTCTTTGAATATGCTACTGAAGGTCTGCAGGATCCGATACCTGTTACTGCTGAAATTCTCTACTGTGAGAATCAGATAACAAATGTATGTGTTATCGCAACTAACAGGGTAGCTGATCAGGTTGAAGAAAATATGAGATCTCATGGCTATAGTAAACTGCCATTTTTATCTCATAGAGTTCCAATCAAAGCTATTGAAAAGAGAGAAAATGACATCAAAATTGAGAAGCAGAAGATAAAAGAAGCTGAGGAAAAGATGGCTACCTATGCTCAGTACATATCTCAGTTCAAGATAGCTTCTGACTATTTCAGAACCAGAAGTGAGAAGTACAGAGTACTTGGAACGCTTCCTCAGTCTAATAAGGTTTTCTTTATTCAGGGCTGGGTTGAAGCGGCTCAGGCTGAGTCCATTGCAAAGATTCTTGAAGAAAGATTTGATGCAGTGGTTGAGATAGAGCGGGATGATGAAGCTGCTCCGATCAAGCTGAAGAATAATCATTTCTCCGAAGCATCTGAAGGAGTTCTGGAGTCCTATGGACTACCGACACACGGAAGGGTTGACCCTACAGTGGTCATGTCCATATTCTATGTTTTCTTCTTCGGAATGATGCTTTCCGATGCAGGTTATGGACTGGTAATGTCTATAGTCTGTGGAATAGTGCTTCTTAAGTTTAAAAGAATAGAAAGCGGTCTTAACAAGATGCTCCGACTATTCTTCTGGTGTGGTCTTTCCACCACATTCTGGGGATTTATGTATGGAGGATTCTTCGGAGATGCAATAGATGTTATAGCTCATACATTTTTCGGTGTTCCGGAAACTACTCAGGTGTTAAAGCCTATATGGTTTGCACCTCTTGAAAATCCTATGAGACTTCTTATATATTGCATGCTGTTCGGTCTTATACATCTGTATGCCGGACTTGCAATGAAGGGATACGAATATCTGAAGAATAAGGATATCGTGGGATTTATTTCAGACATAGTTTCCTGGTACATGTTTATAACCGGACTTGTACTTATGCTTGTACCATCAAGTATATTTGCATCCATAGCTGGAAAACAGATCGTCTTTTCCCCTGCGCTTGTAACTCTTTCAAAGGTGCTTGCAATCGGTGGTGTTGTGATAATACTTCTGATGTCTGGAAGAGCTAATAAGAACTGGGGACTCAGGATTGCTCTTGGAGCATATGATATCTACGGAGTAACAGGCTGGCTGTCAGATGTACTGTCATATTCCAGACTTCTGGCTCTTGGTCTTGCAACCGGAGTTATCGCAAATGTTATAAATATGATGGCAAGCATGAATGGCAAGAGTGTTGTGGGAGTTATCATATTTATTGTAGTGTTCATTCTTGGACACACACTTAATATACTGATAAATCTGCTTGGTGCTTATGTGCACACAAACCGTCTGCAGTATGTTGAGTTTTTTGGAAAGTTCTATGATGGTGGAGGTCGTGCCTTTAAGCCATTTAAAACAATTAATAGATATATTGAAATCAAGGAGGATTAAATTCATGTCAACAGGAGTTGTTATAGCATTAATAGGAGCAGCGCTTGCTACAATACTTGCAGGTGTAGGTTCAGCACTTGGAGTAGCAGCAGGTGGTCAGGCTGCAGCAGGAGTTGTTAGTGAGGATCCTGCACAGTTCGCTAAGGTTCTTATCCTTCAGCTGCTTCCAGGTACACAGGGTATCTACGGTCTGCTCGTTACATTTATCGCTCTTTCACAGATAGGTCTTCTCGGTGGTAATATCGCTGAGCTTACAACAAAGCAGGGTTGGGGATTCTTTGTAGCTTGTCTTCCAATCGCAGTAGTTGGTCTTGTATCAGCTGTATTCCAGGGTAAAACTTCAGTTGCATCTATCGGTGTAGTAGCAAAGAAGCCTGATCAGTTCGGTAAAGCTATGCTTTTCCCTGCAATGGTTGAGACATACGCAATCCTTGCACTGCTCATCTCAATCCTTTCAGTTACAAACATATTGAAATAGTACCAACTAAAGACAACATGCATTCAAGTTTACTTGAAATGCATGGTGGCTTTATGTTGGTTAAAACAGCATGAGCGCGTAGCAAGTTTTTTTAAACTTGCGGAGTGCGAATACTGTTTAGGGATTTTGCGAGCGAAGCGAAAAAATCCCGTACTATTTCAATTTTGTGTTGAAATAGGGGACAGCATGAGTATGAAGCCATTTTGCTTTGGCAAAATGAGCGGAATACGAATACTGTTTAGGGATTTTGCGAGCGAAGCGAAAAAATCCCGTACTATTTCAATATAAACTCACACATCATTTTTATCCCCCCGATAATTATGACCCCAGGAAAGGAGATAGCATGGCAGGAATCGAAAAGATTACAAATGAGATAAATCAGGAAGCTGAAAAAGAAGCTGCCGGAATAATATCTGCCGCTGAAGAAGCCGCTAAGTCTCTTAAATCTAAAACCCAGCAGGAGTGTGACGATATAAAGTCTGCTGCAGATGAAAAGATGCAGAAGAA
>CACZOE010000215.1 GCA_902782695.1 uncultured Lachnospiraceae bacterium
ACCCAAAGTCTCGAATACTTTTACATGATCCTCATGTGTTCCCTGGATAATATATTGATTAATAAAATCGTTCTCCAGCTGCTGCTTTTCAAGCTGAATATTCATATCCACATCATCCTGTGTACGAAGATATGCATCATAATCAATCAGAAATTCTATCTTATCATCGATAGTTTCCAAACCCTCATATATACCTCTAACATCTAAAGCTTCTTCTACTTCCTTCATACCTTTTTCTCCTTCGTCTTTTTTTTACTGGATTTATCCTAAAACACCTTAAAAATATACATACTAAGACATATACTATTCATAGGTAACAGTATAAATTAAAAAGGATAACAAAAGTGCAACACTTTCATTATCCTTTTATCTTTTATCCTCTTATTCTTAGTTTTCGGATTAAAAGATTTTTTATATCAGTTAAGTAATTCCGTAAGAATATCTTCAAATGCCCATTTTTCCATACTGCTGGTTTTCAGCAGGAAATTCACATTATTTATCTTATAAGCAGCATAGTATGCACCCTCCTCTGAAGAGACTCCTGCGTATACAGTTACTCCAAGAACTTCTGAAGGTTCTCCAGTCAGAAGATTCTCCGGCGCAGGATTTTGGTTTTTAGAAATATATAGCTCTGCCTCTCCTGAATCATTATATAGATTAAATATACCTATATCATCGACTATATTTTCATTATCATCCTGCTTGACATATATTTTATGGTCTTTTACCGGAAGTCCTTCAAGAATCATATTCATATCCAGTCCCAGATAATCTGAATAACGGTCAATCTCATAATCCTTATATCCACTAACGTCGCCTCTGAAACTATAGATATTCTGCTTTTTCTTATCAGGCTGCAGTTTCATTTTAGAATCTGATTCAACTTCTAATTCGTATGCTTCATCAGAAGCTGCTGGTACTGCTTCTGCCACCTCATTATAGAATAATAGATCTGATATTTCACTTACAGCACCGTCAGATTCAGCTGGAGCTGTAGCCTCAGTTTTTCCACCACCATGATTAACTACTGCATCATCTGCCGACTCATCATCGCTGTCCTCTGCTTCATATGCGGCGGCTTCTGTATCCATATATGACTCATCTGCTGCTGCAGATTCAGATACAGCCGATTCTTCTGCATATTCTTCATCGTAACTTTCATCAGAATCATCTGCCGCTGATTCAGACATTGCAGGAGACTCATCATAGGTAGGGGCATAGCTTCCGCCCATATTTTTTACACTCATTGCAATGATGATTAATATTCCAGCTGCCGCAAGTGTCGAACCAATTTTAATAAATCGACTGGTTTTATCAGTAAGACCTTTCTTTCTGACAGGTACTGATTCTTCCTTTTTTGCTTCTTCCTGATTCATATATGATCTGAAAGTAATTACATTATTCTCCTGGGATAATGTCTCAGCATTATTCTTAGCATCTATTTTTTCTGCAATTTTATCTGTTGTTTTCTCTGCTTTATTATCTGCTATATTTTCTACTTTATTTTCTGTTATTTTTTCTGATGTTTCTGCTTCAATTCTTTTTTCTTCTTCATGTACCCTACTAAGGGTTCTCAAAATCAACGCTTCAGGGGCATGAATATTATTCAGTTCTTCTTTATATCGCTCCATATTCAATACCTCCTTTCAGCTTCTTTCCGAGTATCTCTTTCGCTCGTTTTAATCTGGTTTTGACTGTTGCTTCATTAGTTTCAAGTATCTGGGATATCTCAGAAATCTTCATCTCTTCGTAGTAATACAGATGTATTACCTCCCTATAAATCTGAGGGAGCTCCCGGACTCTCTGTAATACACTTTCACGTTTCTCATCAGCGAGATACGCTTCTTCCGGTCCGGAGTCTCCCTCCTGTTCTGCGGAGTATTCATCCACAGCTTCATCTGAATCATCAAGAGTGACATTTTTCTTCCAGCCACTTCCCTCTAGTCGTCTGGCCTCATTAATGGTTACACGTATAAGCCAGGCTTTCAGATGTTCTTCATCTGTTATTTTGTCCTTGTATCTGACCAGCCTGACAAAAACCTCCTGAAAAACATCCTCAGCATCCTGAGTGACATTGGTATTGGCTATTGCCAGGCGGTAGACCATGTCTGCATATCGCCGAACTACATCGTCGATATCGACGGTAAATCCTTTTTCGCCCATAGTATCCACCTTTACATATTTCATATATCTGCTGATTATATAATACTACTATGAATCTTGTAAAGCGGATGCAATCAGGTTAATTCGCTTCGATTTCATTTACATCCACACCGTCTTCATCTGAATAGTCTTCATAGTCTGACCAGTCATCATAGTCATCATCTATTCTGGTGGAATACTTGGATCCGTATAACAGCTCTGCTCTGTCCAGAATTGACATATATTCAACTCTCAGTGCATCATCAGAAAATGATGTATTTGAAGCAAGTTCTCTTGCAAGTCCTATAGAGCTTCTTCCTGCATATTCACTATTTTTAAGTACCATACCGAAGCATGCTACTGACTCTGCCCAAAGCATGTTATCACTTGCCTTGTTATTGAAACCATCTGGTGAATACTTGCATGAATACTTGAGAAGATTTGAATCATCGGCCTTTGGTGCCTTATATCTGATGGAGAGATCCAGGATGTGATTCTTTCCTTTACCGTTTACTGCATCGTCTGTAGGAATGATCTCATAAAGAGCTGTAACTTCATGACCTGATCCGATTTCGCCACCGTCAACTGTATCATCATTAAAGTCTTCCTTTGCAAGAAGTCTGTTTTCATATCCTACTAGTCTGTACTTCTCAACATATTTCTCATCAAATGTAGTCTGAAGCTTTACATCCTTTGCAACTGTTTCAAGGGTTGACCCCATTTCTTCTACCAGGACTTTTTTAGCCTCATATACGCTGTCTATAAATGCATAGTTTCCATTTCCATTATCTGCAAGAGCTTCCAGTTTATTATCCTTCAGATTATCATTTCCAAAGCCAAGAACGCTGAGGAATATTCCTGATTCCTTCTTCTCTGTTATAAGCTCTGTAAGACCATCCTCACTTGTAACTCCAACGTTCAGATCACCATCTGTTGCAAGGATTACACGGTTATTTCCCTTTTTCTTGAAATACTTCTCAGCCAGCTTATAAGCTGTATTGATTCCGGCTGAACCATTTGTACTTCCATAAGCTTCAAGATTTTCAAGAGCTGCTGCAATCTTATCTGTATTTTCACCGCTTTCACCCTGAAGTACTATCTCATCACTTCCTGCATAAGTTACGATTGATACAGTGTCATTTTCACCCAATTCATTTAGAAGCTTTATATATGCACATTTAACAAGTGGAAGCTTGTCAGGCTGATTCATGGATCCCGATGTATCTATAAGAAATACAAAATTTGTAGGTTTTCTATTCTTTGAATCAATGGATTTAGCCTTAAGTCCTATCATAACCAGCTGATGATTCTCATTCCAAGGACAGCTGTCAACTTCCATATTAACTGAGAATGGCTCACCTTTCTTTGGCTCCTTGTAATCATAATGGAAATAATTGATCATCTCTTCTATTCTTACAGCATCCTCAGGAACCATGTTGCCATCACTCAGGTAACCTCTGATGTTTGAATAAGAAGCTGTATCTACATCAGCTGAAAAGGTTGATACATTTTCCTTATCTGTTGAAATGAAATCATTCTCTGCTACATGACTGTACTGTCTTGTATCTGCACCATCTATATCACTTCTGTAATCATTTCTTTTTGTAGGTGCCATAGTCTTCATGCTTTCATCCATTGAAAGTTCAGTCTGGCCTGAATGATTTGTTACAGGTGCTGCACTATCATAGGTTTCACCTTCAGCAGCTGAAGAATCATAAGCTTCGGATGCGGCTGTTTCATAAGACTCTGAATCATCACAGCTTTCCTCAGTATATTCATATTCTTCGTCTGTATATGCAGCAGTTGTGTCTGATTCTACGTAAACATCAGACTGAGGAGCTTCGGCGGTATCCGAACTTCCGCATCCTGTAAATGATGTCATCATAAGACCTGCTGCAAGTATTATTCCCATTGCCTTTGTAAAAATATTCTTTCTCATACTCAAAACCTCCTATATTTTAATCTGTATGATTTTTGCCTTTCTATATACAAAACCCGGCAGATTCAAAAAAGGTTTCAACTTTTTTAAAAACTTTTTATTTTTTTTGAAAAAAATATAAATTTTTTTTTTGACACAAAAATAACACCTCGTTTCCGAGGTGTTACCTACTCAGATTCATTCATGATCTGAACATTTATACATTTATTTCATAAATACAAAACTTTCAAGTTCGAACAGGCTTCTTCCCTTGAAATAGTTTCCCATCCAGCCTTCATAATCAGTTTCAAAAGTGAAATAAACTGCATGACGGCCTGTGACCGCGTCTATAACGCCTGTCACTACTTCATCATCATGACCTATCTCTATGCTTCCTATTTTCTTACCAACTGTTTTTACAGTCTTAAGCCTGTCTTCACTGTCAACTCCATCTATATAGATGTTCATTCTGCAATTTGTTCCCATTCCTCGAACCTTTGCAGAAAACTCCATGGTCTTACTTCCAAAGTCATCACCAAAGTCGAAATATCTGTAACCTATAACCGTTTCATCTGTGATATTTCTGATAAATCTGGAGAATACATTTCTCTCAGATATAAATGCACCACCCGTCAGAACACAGGCTATATCTGCATCAGTTATCTGATAAGGATTCAGAGATTCTTCAAATCCAAGAGATGTAGTTTCTACCATAGGAATGGTTCCATCAGGAAGTATCTCTATCTTCTCAACGCAGCCGCGTCTGGACATTATGGTTCCGTTTGTCATCCTGTGATAGAAGACGTACCACTGACCATTTACATTCATTATAGAGCCATGATCATTTCCACCTGGATAATCTACTCCACTATCTACTATAAAACCTCTGAATTTAAATGGACCTACAGGACTGTCAGAGGTTGCATAAGCAAGCTTTGGACAATCATTTGGTGAGTAGATCATATAATAGGTATCTCCTACTTTTCTCATGGATGCTGCCTCAAAGAACAGCTTGTCCTTTGTATCAAACCCATCTTCAGGACGAGGCTCACTAGGAATAAAATCTTCAACAAGGGTTCCATCCAGAACCTCGTACATATTGTCGGAATTAAGCTCAGCAAGAAATGACTTCAGATAACCACAGTAGATATATGATCTTCCATCATCGTCTACAAAAACTGCAGGATCGATAAATATACCGCCATTACATACTTCTTCCGGAATATTATATTTGTATCTGGATAAAACCTTAAATGGACCTTCCGGCTTATCACTTACTGCAACACAGCCCTTCTTTCCCTCGATATAAGCATACAGATAGTATTTGCCATCCTTCTCAACCACATCCGGAGCAAAAAGCTTTGCATGATCTCCTGTCCAGTCTGTATCAGATTCATGATCACGTGTTTTTCCAACTCTGAAAATATCTCCGTGACATACCCATTCATTTGGATTTGAAACAGGTGCACTCCAACATTTCAGCACACAGTCACAAAAGCTTCCCGAACCAGATTTGTCATGTGATCCATATATATAAACTCTATCTCCAAATACTCTGGGTTCTCCATCTGGTATGTATTCCCACTTAGGTAAATATGGATTTGCCATATATAATATCTCCCTTCACTACTTCTCTTTTTTCATTTGATGCATTTCATCAATTAATTTATGATATTTTTCTTTTTCAACATACATTGAATGGTCAGCCTGATCTATGTATATATCAATAGTACTGTCATCATCTGGATTTATAACAACGTAACCAACACTGGCATGAAGCATGAAGGATAGATTTAGTTTTTTGAAATCTCTGCTCATTGCCTTTGATAAATCACTGATCAGCTGATCTATCTCTTCTTCAGCAGGGCACTTTCCTACTGCTATAAACTCATCTCCACCATATCGACCGAAGAGCCAGTCCTTTGGAGCATTCTTCATAAATGCGTCTGCTGTTGCCTTTATAGCAAAGTCCCCCTTCAGATGACCGTATAGATCGTTAATTGTTTTCATTCTGTCAATGTCAGCAAAAACCAGAATAGATTTTAAATTGTTCTTTTTACGCTCCTTCAGGTATTCATATATAACATTCTCACAGCCTGTACGATTATACATACCTGTCAGTGCATCTGTCATATATATCTTTCTAAGTTCTCTGTTAGTACGCTCTGAGAATATATGTCTTCTCATACTGAACAGCAGCGAATTCATATTTGATATAAATGTCGAAAGATCCAGATTATACAGAAGATCAGGTGTGTTTTTTATAGCAATATAACCTATTATAAAATTCAGGTAATTAAGTGGTGCAAATATATAGATGTTGGATTTATTATCTTCATGTTTATAACCGGGATACAACTGTGCTGAATCAAAATGTCTGACAGACCTTCTTTTTCCATCGCAAAGCTCATATAGTACATCCATATCTGCACTATATCCTCTAATACGTTCTGGATATTCATTATCGTCCATTTCAAAAAATTCGGGTTCTGTACAAAGACAGTAATTCGGTCCCAACAGAGGAATATCATTAGAATTCTTAATTCCTTTTTCAAAAAAATCCTCTTTACTGGTGGCCATGGAGAGAGGAATCTGCAGACGCTGAAAAAAGATATGCATAATGTTCTTATGAAGATTATCAAAATA
>CACZOE010000216.1 GCA_902782695.1 uncultured Lachnospiraceae bacterium
GGGATTCGAACCTCCGACCTACCGCTTAGGAGGCGGTCGCTCTATCCTGCTGAGCTACGAGGACATAAAACACCTTAAACATTGTAAACTTATAAACAGAATGTGTCAAGGGTATCAGAAGAACCATCCCCCTGACATTCTCCCGACATCCTTGACACACTAACAATGGAAATTTTTTACATATAAAATCTTTTACTTAAATTTAACTTTCTTTGAAAGACCTTTTGATCTGAATAATTTCTTATATGTCTTCTTCAACTTCTTAGGAACTTTAACTGTTGCCTTTTTACTTACGCCCTTAAATGCATTTGCTCCCACCGTCTTCTTCTTAAGCTTTTTAGTTTTAACTATCATTGTTTTTAGCTTACTACAGCCGCTAAATGCATTTTTCCTTATATACTTAACCTTAGCAGGTATGACTATTTTGGTCAGGTTTTTACATCCTTTAAAGGAACCCTCTCCGATTTCCTCAACATTTGATCCGAGAGTCACAGAGGAAAGACCTGAACATCCTTCAAATGCACATGCTCCGATGGTCTTTACATTATTTCCCATCTTTACCGTTTTTAAAGTAGTATTTCCCTTAAATGCATTTGATGATATCGCTGCTATTTTGTAGGATACACCATTCACAGATACGCTGTCAGGAATGACAACATCTTTCTGCTCCTTGTCTGAGCTTTCGATATATTCAACAGTCGGAGCGTTAACATCTGATGAAACTACTTTATAATTTGCATTACCCTCAGGAGCTGCTATAGTTTTTCCTTCCTTTTCAGGAACTCCAGCAGGTTCAGTTGTTCCTGCAGGCGCTGCTGTTGGAGCAAGTGTTGGTGCTGCTGTTGGAATAGTCTGAGTACCGCCAGATGGTGCCGGAGTAACATCCGGAGTTAAAGTTCCCGGATCTGAAGGAACATCTGTAGGCTCTGGTGTTATATCTGTCGGAGCTTCTGTTGGTACAGGTGTTATATCATCAGGTTCCCCAGTTGGAACTGGCGTAGGTTCTATCTTTTCTACCTTAAAGGTCATGACTATTTCTTTGCAGTCTTCAAAGGCATCTGTACTTAGACTTTCATAAGCAAATATTCTGTCATCATCTGTAAGTGTGTAAGTGATAGTATCTTCATCTGTTACGTCATCATATACTGTAATTACATTTGACGTATCCATCTTGAACAGCTGTTTATCCGATGCTGAACTTATAATTCTTGTATCCACGTCCACTTTTATAGCACTAACAACATTAAGAAGACTGATTGCACGCCTATCATTAATGCTAAGTACATCATCCATATTTCCATTCTTTACCTCGAAACTATATGTTTTAGTAGGCTCAGGCAAAGTCTTCGTCCACTTTGCATAAAGCTGAATGTCGGAGGAAATAACTGCTGTAACATCATATTTATTGGCATCAGTGCATTCTTTATCAGTGTACCAGCCTCCAAACTCATATCCATAAGATTCGGGATCCTTCAGTACTTCCTCAGTATAGAAATACTCAAGAGTATCTCCTTCACAGACTGTAATATCCGAAATGGCTTTTCCGTGATCATTCAGGTCAAACTTAACACTGTAGCGGGCAGTATCCTTATAATTAGCCCAGATAGTTGTATCAGATGTAATAGGTTCACCAAAAACAAACGGAACCGTATAGGAATCATCCGTATACCAGTTATCGAACTTATATCCTCGTCCATTCTCAGGATCTGCAGGTTTTGAAATAGTATCGCCCTTATGAAGTATTGAACTGTCATTATCCTTATGTCCGGCATAATCAAAGGTTAAACTAAAATATGTCTCTTCAAATGCAAGCTTCTCAGGATTAATTGCTGTTTTTTCGTAATTATTCAGAAGTTCAGCCTGCTCCTTATACATTGCGAAGCCTTTTACAACTGTAGCACTATTCTCGCAGGTTCCCTTAAACATATTATCAACATTAACTGAATTAGATAATTTAAATATGCTAAGATCAAGTGATTCAAGGCTCTTGCAATTATTAAACATATCTGCCATAGTCAGAACACTTGTTGTTTCTAATTTGCCTAGTTTTAATGACTTTAATGCGCTGCAATCATTGAACATTCCCATCATATGTGTGACTTTACGAGTATCAAAGTTTTCAAGATTCAGCGATTCAAGGTTAAAACAGATTGTAAACATATAACTCATATTAGTTACATTTTCTGTATCCAGACCACTTAAATCTACAGTTTTAAGACCTGAACACCCATGGAACATATAA
>CACZOE010000217.1 GCA_902782695.1 uncultured Lachnospiraceae bacterium
AAAGAAGAATACAGGCAGTTTGCAAGACCGCTCCGCGGTATAGGCGCAATTCATTTCAACTACAGATAGGGCCAGTGAACTGAATATCTCTCCTGCAGGCAGCTCTTGCTGAACTGCCTGTTTGCCATGCTCTGGATCCGCCCGATTCACATTACTTTCCAGCCAGAAAAGGGGATATTTCTATTTCGGTCAGCTGTTCGATTCACATTCGAACACCTGGTTTAATGGCATTGCCTTTTTCTTAAATATAATAGTCAGGCACCGTTTTCTTACCGTCACGGGAGTTGTAACTTCGTATTCTGTTTCCCTCCCGCAACGGATTTATTGGTCTTTCATCGTCTCATCAGCCTCTGAAGCTCGTGATAATCAACAAGTTTAATACGCCCGTTGAGCTGCTCTGCTTCCTTTATAGCATCTCGTGTGAATCGTGATGTTGTTACAATAACGCCTTTATCAATTCTGTCTCTTTCCATGACACCGTAAAGTGATCGAACTATTTCTACGCCTACAGGGTTGTTCACACCTTGTTGCTTGCATTCAAAGTAGGTACTATAAGTTACACCACCAACTACGCAAGTCGCAATAACATCTCTGCCTCCGTCCCTAGTACGCTGAGTGACCTCTGCGTTAAAGCCATTTCTGCGGTATACTTCTGCCACAAGTTCCTCAAATTCCCATGATTTCAGGTTATACACACTTTGTGGATTCCGAAGGATCTGTTCGTAAACAGAGAGAATAGGATCAGGAATATCATCATATTCCATTTCCATATACGGCTCTTCTATGATTTCGCATCCCTCAGCTTCAGAATCCTGATATTCCTTTACTCCTACAGGATACTCAAATCCGAGCAAGCGAAACGACATACGTTGCCCACAATTATCGCAGTCTACTTCCCCAGCGAACTTATGCTCGACACGGTCACCCATGCCGAATTCACCGATGGAATATGTATCTTCATCAAGAGAATCAGTATTAATTATATATTCCGCTCCACAGGATGAACAGCGGATTATCAGGTCTCCAACAAGAATCATGCTCAATTCCTCAGGTCAATAATCTCCCAATCCTTATCAAACACACCTTTGCTTCTCTCATATGTCTTGCTCTGCATAGCAACACATAACAGCGTTCTTGGTCTGCTAAAGCCAACATATGCTAATTTGCGGCTATAATCAAACAGGCTGGATTTCCCTACCCTTCCAGCTCCATAATAAGGGAGAATTCGATTTAAATCTGATGCTCCTTGTCTATCCGTTTCAAGGTAAAGTGTAGCATCATGAGTTTCCCCTTTGACGCCATGAATTGTGTCGAACACTATTCTTCTGCCTCTTATTGGATCAATAAAGACATTCGCTTCTTTTCTATCGTTATGATCAGCACCACTGATTGATCCCTCTAGGAAATGTTCAGGCAACGATGCAAAAGCATCACCCAGTTGAGGATTTTTTATCTCCAGAAGATCTTTAACAAGCTGACGGAAAGCTGAATCTACAGTTTCTCTTTCAAAGTTATGACACTGTGAAAGTTCATAAACCTTCGGACGATAGATATCACCATATTCTTCATCTAAAGCCTTTTTAAGTGATACCATTGTAAACTCTTTACCCGTATCTGGATGCTTTATATTCAGATAGTGAAAGACTCTACATACAAGCTTTCGCATTACTCGTTCTGCCAGATACAGTTTTCCATCGGTTAGTTCCTTGCAAATCTCATCAATCGATATCCAATAGTTATGTCCACTTTTTGCCTTAACTGAGCCATCAAAATCAGACCAGTAGCTTCCAATTTTTAAGCTTGAAGAATCTTCTTTTCTCACTGCCCCAATTGCTTTATATATTCCCTTGTTGTCATACAATTGGTGTTTTTCTAAAGCACTTATGAACCCACCCAGAACTCTGTCTATTTTCTCAATATCAAACAATAAAATGATAGGCTTAATCGCTTTATTCCCGACGGAAGACACAATTCGTGAATTGTCTTTCCTTAAGCTGAAAATTGCATCTGCTATCTCCTGACTATACCGACAAGAAGATTGAATCGGCAGAAATCCTTCCATTGGTATCCAATCCGGAGTCTCATTATCCGCTGAATTGTAGATTGCCTGATCAGAATCTCCAATCTTTATTACCGTGCATTTTTCTGGATTAAACAGTGCGTCGATAGCCTGCCTTTGAGCTAAATCGCAATCCTGATACTCATCAACAAATACATATTTAAAACGACTCGAGAACAAGTCAGTATATGAATCAGACAACTCCTTTATAGCTGCTTCAGCATACGAATAGGCATCCTGATAGCGCATTATCCCTTCTTCCTTTATCAGATCAAGGATCAGTGTTTTGAACTGTGCAGCTGAGTTTGTATTCGCTCCAGCCAGAGGCCTTCTTTGTCTTCCAATATAAAGAGCGCCATTGATAAGGTGCAGTGCTTGTGTATGATCAATTCTCTCTGAAAACTGACCTCCTGTCTCAAAGTTTCCCTTTGTTACATACTCAAGCGCACGGTAT
>CACZOE010000218.1 GCA_902782695.1 uncultured Lachnospiraceae bacterium
AGGAAAGAAAATCGCAGTTGTAATAAGTGCGTTAGTTATAGTAGCAGTAGGAGTGGGATTCCTTACATATCCCAAGACAAAGAATAATGATAACAAAAAGGCTGTAGAGACGACTGCAGAGGAAGTAGTCAAGGCAGCATCAGCAACTGAGATGGCAGAGTCAGATGAAGTGAATGCTAAAAAAACAGATGAAACAGCTAAGGAAATTGCTGCTGATGAAACAACTGAGACAGTAGAAAAGGCAGCAGATAAATCTGAGGAATCTACTGAGGTGGCTGATTCCAATATTGAAGAACTGATAGATGAGGATGCACCGGCAGCTGAGGGAGATCAGGTACCAGAAGAGGTAATTGCTCCGGAAAATGAAGAGGTTGATGCGGATGATGTATATAGTGTAAATCTGGATGATCAAAGTAGTGCTAATGGTTCGGAAATAAAGGTTGTTGTGCTGAAGAATCAGGCTGACGGAAGCGTTTCTATAGATGAAAATGTAGTAGATGCACCAAAGACAGAGCCGGGAGAAAGTAGCGATGTAACTATAGTATATACACCGGGTGATGATCTGGATGATGTTCCGATAGAAGCTACAAATAAATCCTTATATGATGTAGTGGACAGTGACAGTATAACCGTTACAAGGCTGTATAGCGATGAGCATAAGGGTATTGACATAGTGGCTAGACCGGGCTCAGATATTAAATCTTTCAAAGAGGGAACAGTAAAGGCAGCAGGCTTTGATAAGAAGAATGGTAATTATATCGAAATAGAGGATTCTGAGGGAAATGTTTATTCCTACTATCATATGCAGGATCTTCCTACATTAAAAGCAGGTGACTCTGTTAAAGAAGGACAGGTAATCGGAAAGCTGGGAAATACAGGCGAGAGTACAGGACCGCACCTTCATTTTGCAGTATCGGATAAAAACGGAGTGCCGCATGACATAGCCGTCTATACCTCAGATTATTATTATGAGGAAGATTGATATATTAGCTGATAACTCATAGAAATATTGTATGATAGTCAGAACAGAACTATAGATGTATGATTCAGAAAGTGCAATCTTACGAAAATGTAAGATTGCATTTTTTATTTTGTCACGGAAATGTAAGATAAGGATGATATCTTGGTAGCATAGCAAGGAATGCAAAAGTTTCGTAAGTATAGAAAGAAGGAGAAAATATGGATAATATCGTTGAAATGAAGGGTATCACAAAAATATATGGAGAGAAAGAAAATCAGGTTCTTGCTCTTCATAATGTAGATCTTGAGATAGAGAGAGGAAGTGTGGTTTCAGTAGTCGGTGCTTCCGGAAGCGGTAAATCAACACTTCTGAATATAATGGGTGGTGTAGATACACCATCGGATGGAACCATTTCTGTAGATGGTAAGGATATAACCAAATACAGTGATGATGAGCTGAGTATATTTAGAAGAAGAAAGGTAGGATTTATCTTTCAGGCTTATCATCTGATTCCGGTTCTAACAGTTGAAGAAAATATAAAAATGCCTGTTCTCCTGGATCACAGGAAACCTGACAGAGACTACATAGATCATATAATAGAACTTCTCGGCCTTTCAGAGAGAAGAAGACACCTGCCAAATCAGTTGTCCGGTGGACAGCAGCAGAGATGTGCAATCGCCAGAGCTCTTGCAAACAGTCCGTCGCTGGTACTTGCAGATGAGCCTACAGGAGCCCTTGATTCTAAAAATGGTCAGGAGGTAATGGACCTCTTAATGAAGTCGGTACACGACATTGGTCAGACTCTTGTGATCATTACACATAATATGGATCTTGCACGTGAGGCGGACAGAATAGTGAAGATAAAGGATGGACAGATAGAGGCATAGAGTTACTTGATACAAGAAAGAAAATAAATAAAGGATTTTGTTGCAAAGGATTGAATAATGGAAGATTACAGAGAGCTGGGAAGTAAATATCTCAGTCGAAACAAGAAAAGATCATTTATAACAGTGCTGGGCTGTTTTATCGTTGCTGCCGGACTATTCATGTTTTTGAACAGTATTGTATGCTGGGTAGAAAAATGCCGTATTGAAGCCAGAGAAGAGGAAGATTTCGAAATAGTAGTCCTTACTGAAGACAGAGATATAATAGAAAAAATAGCAAATGAAGATTTTGTGGCATCAGCATACCTGGGTAAGGTTTACTCATGGGTTGATGGAGAGAGTAACGAGATATATGCAAATGCACTTCATATAAATGTTAAAGAGAAACTGCTGATAAATTATTATTCAAAATACATCACAAAAACCTATGGTGTTGAAACTG
>CACZOE010000219.1 GCA_902782695.1 uncultured Lachnospiraceae bacterium
AATGAGGTCATCCTATGACAGATATTCTCGTAATAGAAGATAATGAAGAACTCGGAAGGCTCATTACCGATTTCCTGCGACGTGAGGGCTACTCTGTGGAGTGGAAGATAAATGCGGAAGAAGGGCTCGATGAACTAAGAACAGCAGCTTTTAAGCTGCTGCTTCTTGACGTTATGCTTCCCGGTATGGATGGCTATGAAGCACTTCAGAAAATCAGACGGGAGCAGAAACTGCCTGTACTTATGATGAGTGCCAGAACCGATGATCAGAGTAAAATACTGGGGCTGGAGCTGGGAGCGGATGATTATATAGATAAACCGTTTTCAGTTTCTGTACTTGGCTTTAAGATCAAGGCACTTATGCGCCGTGCCTATGATATGGCTGAGGACAGACAGCTGCTTACCTATAAAAATATAACAATGGACATAACCACAAGAACTGTATATAAGGATGGAAAGGAAATCTCTATAACAGGCAAGGAATTCGACCTTCTGGAATACATGATGAAGCATCCGGAGCAGATCATCAGGAAAGAGAAACTGTTCGATGAAGTCTGGGGCTTCGACTGCTTTAGCGAGCAGGGAAGTCTGAATGTACATATCAGATGGCTCAGAGAGAAGCTTGAAGAGGATCCTAAGAATCCGAAGCTTATACAGACGGTATGGAGAGTGGGTTATCAGTTTGGAGGCACTAAGGAATGAAAAAGTTGGGAAAACTTTATATTGCTACGGTGCTTCTTTTTGCTGTGCTGATAACTACAGCAAATCTTATATTTGTGAGGGTTACTAAATCACGAAATGATAATGCAAATATTTTTATGAATCGTGTTTCAGTAGCTGTGCAGGATGAGTTGGATAAAGTAGAGTCAGATGGTGGAGTTTTTGAAGGTAAAGTTGATGAAACTTCATCCTCTGATAATGAGACCAGTGATCAGAGTGCGATAGTGACAGAGAATTCATATATAGCTTCCGAGAGGGTTCAGGAAATAATTGACAATTACTATAACGTAGAGAAAGCTGCACTGCAGAAAGAATATGGGAAAGCCTCTATTCCTGAAAGAATATATTATATTCCTATAGAAGTGGGAAACAGCAGTGTGGCACTTCTAAATAGAGAGGACTATTCAGGCAAAGTATGGGCACTAAATAGTAATGGAAGTATCATAGGTTTTATTATATTTGAATATAGAGATGCCGGATATGACAGACTCCGGCTTCTTATGAATCTCTGTCTGTCAGCAGCATTTATCATCGCGGTAGGTATCTGCATATATATCAGTCATACTGTTCTTAGTCCCTTTGAGAAACTGTCTTCATATCCGGAGAAGCTATCTAAGAATGAAATATCCGACAAACTTCCTGAGACTAAAAATCGTCTGTTTGGAAGATTTATCTGGGGTATAAATATGCTCAGTGATAATATTCAGAGTAGCAGGAAAAGAGTGGATGAACTGAGCAGAGAACATGTGACCATGCTGACCACCATAGCCCATGGCATTAAAACCCCTATAGCAAATATAAAGCTTTACGCTGATGCTATAAGTACCGGACTTTATCAGCCTGATGGTAAGGTGAATGAGGAAGACGCTGAAATAGCTAAAAAAATAGATAAAAATGCAGATGAAGTGACAGCCATAGTGAAGGAGCTGATTGATAAAGCATCTGGAGCGGTGGTGGATTTTGAACCCCATATAGAGGTTTTCTATCTGAAGGAGCTAAGGGACTTTCTGGAGGAGGAATACAGCAACAGACTTAATGTGCTGAGAATTCCATATACCCTTGATATGAATCATAATGCCATGGTAAAAAGCGATAAGAGTGGTATCTGCAGAATACTGTCTCAGCTCATGAATAATGCCATCAAATACGGAAATGGTGAAGGCATAGATGTAAACCTCAGTAAGGAAGAGGATGGTTATTATTTCGTAATAAAGAATAAGGGCGAAGTGCCTGATGAAAAGGAGCTTCCATATATATTTAACAGCTTCTGGCGGGGCTCCAATGCTGAGAATACGGAGGGGAGTGGTATAGGCCTTTTTGAGGCACGCTCTATAGCCCAGGGACTTTATGGTGATATATATGTCAAGGCAGACCCGGATAAGAAAGAGATGGAGTTTGATGTGTATATTCCAAATGACTTTTGACTTGTATTTCAATGTAGCACGTATTATAAAATGATGATAAAATAATGATTGCGAGATTTTTGATTATTACGTGGGGGGATTTGAAATCATG